>NZ_CBAUBA010000039.1:0-25457 GCF_964796385.1 Aquirufa sp.
CAAGTACCAAATATTTTACATGAGACAAATCGACATACCCCATATTTAAATGGGCAATCATGCGGCCAGGCGTACACACAACGAGATCTACCCCAGACGTCAACGCATTTTTTTCTGTTGTGAATGAGTTTCCATCACCACCACCATAAACTGGCATGCAACTAACATTAGTGAAGTAACCCAAACCTTCCATATTCCCAGCGATTTGCACGGCAAGTTCTCGGGTAGGTACAATAATCAATGCATTGATATGCGCATCTGAATGATCTTCAGTTAAGATTTTATGGATGATCGGTAATAAAAAAGCGGCTGTCTTTCCTGTACCTGTCTGCGCCGAAGCTAGGACATCTTGCCCAGCTAAAATTGGCTTCATCACCTGCTCTTGAACCGGCGTGGCTGTTTTATAGCCCATGGAATCAATACCCTCTAATAATCTTTCGGCTAAGCCAAGTTCTTTAAATGTCAAAATGAATTATTTAAGACTTTAGACGTTGGACGCTGGACGTTAGACCAATGACAACATGTAAAATCATATGAAATAAATTAGACTTTAGACGTTGGACGCTGGACGTTAGACCAAGTGAAACATGTAAAATCGTTTGTAAAAATTTAATACTTCTAACGTCTGACGTCCAACGTCTAAAAACCCATTTCCTTTTCAATCAACTGAATCAGAATATGAATCACTTTAATATGAATCTCTTGAATGCGATCTGCGTAACCAAAATGGTCCACGCGCACTTCGAATAAGTTTTCGAAGGAGGCCAACTGACCGCCATCTTTTCCCGTTAGTAAAACGACAGCCATGCCTTTGGCTTGCGCAGCTTTTACAGCTTCAATGATGTTTACAGAATTACCGCTGGTTGATAGTCCAAACAACACATCCCCCGCATTTCCTAATCCCTCTATAAACCTAGAGAACACATAATTATACCCAAAATCATTACTTACACAGGATATATGCGAAGGATCCGAAATCGCCATCGCAGCCAAAGCTGGTCGGTTTTCTCGGTAACGGCCCGACAACTCCTCCGCGAAATGCATGGCATCGCAATGGCTTCCACCATTTCCACAAGCAATGATTTTTTTGCCTTGTTGGAGTGCGCCAACCAAACATTTTGCTGCATTTTCGATGGATTGAATTTTAGCTGGATTACTAAAAAACTGATCTAAAACTTGTTGGGCTTCCTGAAGATTGGCTTGAATAATATCTTTCAACTGCTTTTAATTTTGCACAAAGATAGTCATTATTTAAAAATCCCCACCGGCTCCGCCACCACCGAAATCTCCGCCTCCAAATCCGCCAAAATCAAATCCGCCGCCGCCTGAAGAACCTCCCCGATCAAAGCCCCCTCCACCAAAGAAAACAGGAGGGAAAAACATTCCACCTCCATGTGAGCCAGGACCAGAACCACCATTGCGGTTACGATACGCGTTAATTAAAGTAAGAACTACAAAAACAAGTACAATGATAACAACAACCGGAATTCCTTCTGGATCAGTAGAACCCTCTGACTGGAATTGTCCAGAGGCGCGTTGCATCATCTCAGTCGTCGCTACATCCAACCCGCCGTAATAATCACCCCGTTTAAAATAGGGTTTCAGAATTCGATTAATGATTCGTTTACACGTTGCATCCGGTAAAACATCCTCAATTCCACGTCCCGTCACAATCCGAATCTTCCGATTGTTCATAGAGACCAAAATCACTACGCCGTTATTCTTATCTTTTTGGCCAACTCCCCACGTTTTACCAATCGCAATCGCGTAATCGTAGGGATCTGAATTACCTATTGTGGGGACCAATACAATCGCAAATTGTGTGGAAGTAGTATCCGCATAACCGCGTAGCTTTTGTTCCAATTGTTGGACTTCATCCGACTTCATTAAACCAGCCTGATCTAATACATAACCATTGGGTTTGGCAGGAATATCCTGTCCGAAAACCTGCAGATTAATTAATATCAAGCCAATATATAACCAAACTCTATTCCCCATACGAAAGCTCATCCGACAATTCATTCACATCTTCCCGTTGGTACGGAAAATAAACAGCTAAGGCCTCTCCAATACGGCGAACGCCTAAAGCAAGACCCGCACCATACTCGTTTTTAGCTAATAAAGGACGCATCTCATCCCGAATGGTTTCCCAAAATTCGACAGGAACGTTTGCATCAATTCCTTTATCTCCTATGATCGAGAACTTCCGATCTTTGACAGCTAAATACACCAAAACACCATTCTGCAAATCAGTTTGGTGCATGCCTAATTGAAAAAAGAGCACCTTCGATCGCTCGATTGGGTGCCCTTCGCAATGACTTTCCACATGCACACGAATCTCTCCAGAAGTCTTTTTTTCGGCCTCCTGAATCGCTTGAATAATTTCCGCTTCGTGTGTTGCGCTTAACTGCATCTTATTTCTTCTCGTCGAAATTAACCTCAGGTGCTTTTTCAGAACCTGCCTCCGCTTGGAAAAATCCTTTCTCAGCAAAACCAGAGAACGAAGCAATTAAATTGCTTGGGAAGGTTACTATGATGGAATTGTAGTTTTTTACCGACGTATTAAAGCGATCACGCTCTTCTTTGATGCGGTTTTCAGTACCCTCCAATTGTGCTTGCAATTCAGAGAAATTTTCTGTCGCACGCAATTGTGGATAATTTTCTGTCACAACCAAAAGTCGCGATAGAGCACCACTCAAACTACTTTGAGCCGCTTGATATTTTTGTAAATTTTCTGGACTCAAATCTTTCGCATCCAATTTCATTTGTGTAGCCGATGCACGCGCTTGAATTACCGCAGTCAATGTCGACTTTTCAAAATTAGCTACTCCCTGTACGGTTTTAACCAAATTAGGAATCAAATCCGAACGTCTTTGGTACGCACTCTGTACATTTGCCCAAGAAGCCTTTACTTCCTGATCACTTGTGGCCATGCTATTTCTCGATCCAATCCCCCAAAAAATCACCAAAGCAATTACGCCTAAACCAATCCAAATTTTCTTGTTCATCGTTTTAAAAATTAAAGGTTTTTTGTACCCGCAAAGATATGCATATAAACAGTTTCCCTACGAATTTTTCCATCAAAATGCTTTTTCAAGGATAAACGTTCCTTTTCCCTCCATAAATTTATTTTTATCTTGCCGCCATGTTACAAAATCTTCCCAATCCGCCACGCGCAACTGAAATTCCACACGTATTAACGATACATGGTGACTGCCGACAAGACCCCTATTTTTGGCTAAATAATCCTGAAAATCCCGCAGTCATCGACTACCTCACGCAAGAGAACGCGTATACCGAAAGTGTACTCAAGCCTACAGAAGCATTACAAAACGAGTTATTTGAGGAAATGAAGGGACGGATGGTTGCCGACGAGCAATCTGTTCCCTATTTCAATGGCAAAGACTGGTTCTACCACCGCTACGAAACCGGTGGCGAATACCCACTCTACTGTCGGAAAAAAGGGAATCTAGACGCGCCAGAGGAAATACTTTTGCATGGGAACCAACTCGGAAAAGACGAAGCGTACTTCGCCGTAGGCGGTTTGGCATTATCCGACAATGACCAAATTCTGGCTTATGCCACCGATACGGTGAGTCGGCGCAATTACACGGTTTACTTTAAAAATATGCTAACGGGTGAATTACTCACCGACAAAATCGAAAATACCGAAGGGGGATCCTATGCGTGGTCGGCAGATTCGAAATACTTCTTCTACCTACTGCGTGACCCACAAACTTTACTGGCCTCCAAGGTACTCCGCCATCAAATAGGGGCCGATTCCTCGCAAGATGTGCTCGTTTATGAGGAAAAGAACGAGGAATGTTACATGGGGCTGAGCAAGAGCAAGTCGAAGGAATATATTTTTAGTGTGTCGAGCCAACAAGGCGTTTATTCGGAATACAGGATATTAAAGACAGATAACCCAACGGGGTCTTTCGAGGTATTTCAGCCAGGCGAACGTGGATTGGAATACTTTATTGAACACCAGGCGGATCGTTTTTTGATTCGAACAAATTTTCAAGAGGCGACCAATTTTCAATTAATGGCTTGTGGGGTGCACGGCAAAACGGACAAGTCTAAATGGCAAACCGTGGTTGCCCATCGCCCCGATGTTTTCCTAGAGGATTTTGATGCAACGACAGAATGGATTGCCTTGGAAGTTAAGACAAATGGACTATCCCAAATTCAATTCATTCTGGGGGATTCGAACGAATTCATCCGCATGGATGAAGCCGTTTTTCAAGTCAATATTGGCATAAATACCCATTATCGGAGTCATACCCTTCGGTATAATTACACGTCTTTAACCTGTCCAAATTCAGTTTTGGAATACGATGCAACTACTAAAATATCAACCTTGTTAAAGGAGGATCGGGTACTTGGGGGATTTGACAAGAACGCATATGAGTCAGAACGCCTCTGGGCCACGGCGCGGGATGGCGTAAAAGTGCCTATTTCGTTGGTCTACAAAAAAGGCTATCAAAATGGCCCCTTATTACTTTATGCCTACGGTTCGTATGGCTACAGTATGGATCCTTATTTTTCTTCTAGTCGTTTGTCATTGTTGGATCGTGGATTTGCTTTTGCCATCGCGCACATTCGAGGCGGGCAGGAAATGGGACGGCACTGGTATGAGGACGGGAAAATGATGCAAAAAATGAACACGTTTACTGATTTCATTGATTGCGGGAAACATTTAATTTCAACGAACAAAGTAGATGCCAAACGTTTATTCGCACAAGGCGGATCTGCGGGCGGGATGTTGATGGGCGGAATCATCAACATGGCACCCGAATTATTTGCGGGAGTCATTGCTGCAGTGCCATTTGTGGATGTGGTCACGACGATGTTGGATGAAACGATACCGTTGACAACTGGCGAGTGGGAAGAATGGGGAAATCCGAAAAATGAAGAACATTACCACTACATGAAATCGTATTCGCCGTATGATAATGTGGTCGCACAAGATTATCCGCATCTTTTCGTCACCACGGGATTACACGATTCGCAAGTACAATATTGGGAACCTGCCAAATGGGTCGCAAAACTGCGAAAATTAAAAACCGATGATACGATCTTATTGCTCGACTGTGATATGTCGGCCGGTCACGGTGGTGCCTCTGGACGATACAAACGCTTCAAAGATATTGCGAAAGACTTTGCGTTTTTGATTGGTATTAATGAGACGATCGTTGCGCGATAAGCATGCGATCGTTACCGTGAAAATCTTTAACTAATTGAATATTTTCAAATCCTTGAGCTTCCGCAAGTGCAACATTTTGTGCGCCAAAAGCCCGGTTGATTTCAAAACAAAGATATCCTCCGGGCATTACACGCGCCTGAGCCATCTCGCCAATCACCCGATAAAATTTCAATGGATCTGCATCTGGAACAAATAAAGCGAGATGGGGTTCGTGGTCTAACACATGTGCTTCCATCTCAATTTTTTCACTTTCCAATACATAGGGTGGATTTGAAACAATGATATCCCACATTTGTTCTACTGTTTCCCAAGCAAAAACATCCTGTTGCTTAAAAATTACGCGGGCTCCTAATTGTTCCGCATTCTCTTGTGCTATTTCAATCGCCTCGGATGCCACATCCCACGCTGTCACCCGCGCGTGCGGCGCCTCTAAAGCTAGGGTAATTGAGATGCAACCAGATCCGGTTCCTACATCAAGTATATGTTTTTCTTTATTGCCTATTAGCTTTAAAACCTGACTCACTAATTCCTCTGTTTCCGGCCGTGGAATCAGCGTAGCGGAATTCAAGGAAAATAGTCGGTCGAAAAAATAAGCCTTCTCTGTCACGTATTGTAGGGGTACCCCAGCGGATAAGCGCGCTAAATCAGCTGCAAAATTGGCCGGCTCCTCCACCACTTTATCCATCAGAATTTCCAAGGTATTCACACCACACTTCATGCTCAAATAAGCATGTGCAATAGCCCTCGCCTCTACAACGGAATATTTAAAAACAATTGCTTGTTGGATTTGTTGAGATAATGCGTTTACTGATACAAGAAACATACGATTAATTTCGTTTGTCTGTGGGATGAAGCTTTGCCAAACCTTACAGGATTGGCAAAGCTAAGGAACAATAAGTTATTTGGCAACGTGAAAAAATATCCTATATTTGAAGCGTAAAATTTAATTAACTATGAACTTAAACAGACGGAAAGCCCTTGAACGGCTTAGCATCTTGATGGGTGGCATGATTTCTGCCCCCGCTTTGGCTGGTATTCAGGGACAAAAATCGCATCCCACTTTTGTGCAATTCAATGCTACACAAGAATCACTCGTAGCTGAAATCGCCGACATTATCATTCCTACAACCGATACACCAGGAGCTAAAGCGGCTGGCGTGGAAAAATTCATATTGCGTGTCGTGCAAGATTGTTACCCAGAAGCAAGCCAAAAAGTATTTGCAACTGGTTTGGCAAAATTAGATGCCGATTGTCAATCACGTTTCGGAAAGGGCTTTACTGAAGCAAGCATTACCCAGCGTAAAGACGCACTAACAACATGCATGTTAGAATCCGATGCCGCACGAAAAACGGCAAAGGGCCAACCGACCTTCTTCTTCATGATTAAGGAATTGACAACCACTGGTTATTTTACATCTGAAATCGGAGCAACCAAAGCATTGGATTACCTTTCGATTCCAGGCAAATTTGACGGCTGCATGCCATTATCTCCAACTCAAAAAACGTGGGCACTATGAATCTGAATATTGACGCAATCAAAGCCATGACCTATGACGCTATTGTGATAGGATCTGGCGTTTCTGGTGGCTATGCCGCTAAAGAATTAACCGAAAAAGGCATGCGAGTTCTT
This sequence comes from Aquirufa sp., assembly GCF_964796385.1. Taxonomy (NCBI): domain Bacteria; kingdom Pseudomonadati; phylum Bacteroidota; class Cytophagia; order Cytophagales; family Flectobacillaceae; genus Aquirufa; species Aquirufa sp. Next base: position 6,837 of record NZ_CBAUBA010000039.1, read on the forward strand.
GTCCTGGAAAAAGGCAAGAAATTCGACCACGTTACTGCCTACGAGCCTAGCTATAAAGATCCATGGGATTTTAAATACAATGGTCTATTGACCAATGAGCAAAAAGCGTCTCACCCTAAACTTTCCCGCGACTATCCCTACAACGAGATGACCGAGAAATATTGGATGAACGACTCCGATGCCCTTTACAAAGAAGTTAAACGATTCGACTGGTTCCGTCCCGATATCGTAGGAGGAAAATCCATCATGTGGGGTCGCCAAACCTACCGCTTATCTGACATTGACTTTGAAGCTAATCTAAAGGACGGCATCGCGGTTGACTGGCCAATTCGCTACAAAGACATCGCCCCTTGGTATTCATACGTAGAAAAACACGTAGGTATCTCAGGTGAAGCTTTGGGATTACCACAATTACCCGATTCTGAATTCTTGAAACCAATGGACATGTACTGCGTAGAAAAAGAAGTACGCCAGCGCATTGAAAAGAATTTCCCAGGTCGGAACATGACGATTGGTCGGGTGGCCAACTTATCTGAAGCCAAAGAAGCTCAATTAAAAATTGGTCGCTCAGCGTGCCAGTATCGTAATAAATGTAGACTAGGTTGTCCTTACGGTGCCTATTTCAGTACGCAATCATGTACGTTACCTCCTGCAGCTAAAACAGGCTTGTTGACACTTCGCCCAGATTCAGTGGTTTCTGAAATTTTGTTCGATAACGCCAAGCAAAAAGCAACTGGTGTACGCGTTATCGATACGGTAACCAAAGACGTCCGTGAATATTTTGCAAAAATCATCTTTGTTTGCGGATCTACCGTAGCAACTACCGCTTTGTTACTAAACTCAAAATCATCCCGTTTCCAAAATGGATTAGGCAATGATTCAGGTGAGTTAGGGCACAATTTAATGGATCACCATTTCAAAATTGGCGCATCAGGAACTTGGGAGGGTGATGAAGATAAATATTACATTGGCCGACGGGCGAATGGAATTTACATACCACGCTACCGGAATATCGGAAATGACAAACGCGATTACCTTCGTGGATTTGGATTCCAAGGAGGTGGATCAAGAGCTAGTTGGAATCGCGGTGCAAATGACATGAGTTTTGGCGCTGATTACAAAGATACGATGACGAAACCAGGCCCATGGATGATGAACTTAAGCGGATTCGGAGAAACACTTCCGTATCACGATAACAAAATGTATTTGGATCCGACAGATAAAGATAAGTGGGGAATTCCACTTGTCGTTTTCGATGCTGAATTCAAAGAAAATGAGAAAAAGATGCGGAAGGATATGATGGAAGATGCCAAAGAAATGTTGGAAAGCGCAGGCTTGAAAAACGTTCGCGCATTCGACAACGGTTCTTACCCAGGTATGGCTATCCACGAAATGGGAACAGCACGTATGGGCCGCGATCCTAAAACCTCTGTGTTAAATGGAAATAACCAATTGCACGGCGTAAAGAATGTATTCGTAACGGATGGAGCTTGTATGACCTCAACGTCATGTGTCAATCCTTCACTGACTTATATGGCCTTAACCGCTCGAGCAGCTGATTTCGCAGTCAAAGAAATCAAAAAACGTAATCTTTAATTAAATGGGCTTCGGCCCATTTTTTTGTACCATGAAAAAAATATTAGGAACCATAGGCCTCATGACATTAGGACTAAGCGCAATGGCACAATACCCAACAATAGGGAAAATCCACCGCTATGACGCGGCACTGGATGCCTTAATAGACACAACAGCCAAAATAGAAATTGTGGCTAAAGGATTTACGTGGTCGGAAGGTCCCGTTTGGGTGAAAAAAGAAGGGTATTTGCTCTTCACAGATGTACCCGAAAATACCATTCATAAATGGACAGAAGCCAAAGGACTCGAGGTTTTCCTCAAGCCGTCAGGTTACACGGGATCGGGCGTTTACTCAGAAGAGCCCGGAGCAAATGGATTAATCATTAATTTGAAAGGCAATTTGGTCTCATGTGAACATGGGGATCGTCGGATTGCCGAAATGCCCCTAAAGCGTCCCGATCAGAAAAAAACATTGGCGCACCTGTTTGAGGGCAAGCAACTAAACAGCCCAAATGATCTCGTGCAAAAGAAATCAGGCGACTATTATTTTACGGATCCACCCTACGGATTGCCTGGCCGAGGAAAACCAGAACCTGCCAAAGAACTTGATTATCAAGGCGTATATCGAATCAATACGAAAGGGGAAATCAGTTTACAGATCAAGAACTTAGGCCGACCGAACGGTCTGGCATTCAATCCTGATGAAAGCATTTTGTATGTGGGAACCTCCGAACGCCCGACGCTCATTAATGCCTATCCAGTGGATAATGAGGGGAATTTAGGCGAAGGTAAATTGTTTTTTGATGCATCAGAATTGGCTAAGCAAGGTATACGAGGTGGCTACGATGGCATGAAAGTGGACGCAAAAGGAAACGTCTGGACTACGGGTCCAGGGGGCGTTTTGATCATCAATTCATCCGGAAAATTACTAGGCCGAATCGCGACAGGAAACGGAAATTCCAATGTGGCTTTTGGTGGAGCGGATGGAAAGTATTTATTCATCACCTCCGACATGAACTTACTTCGTGTAAAAATAAAATAGGGGGCTTATGCCCCCTATTTCTTTATAATTCTTTAATCTTAATATTTCGGTACCAAACTGGATTTCCGTGATCCTGCAAAGCAATACGTCCTTGCATATTCACACCAAAACCTGGCATCGTTTTGAATTTAGAGCCGGCAACCATCGCCTTCCAATTCGCATCATCCGTGCGTGTCTCCACTACTTTTGATCCATTCAAATATAATTGCAATAAACCGCGATTGTTCACAATACGTGCCGTATTCCACTCACCTACAGGCTTAGTGACATTGACAGATGATTTGATTAAATCATACAAATCACCCGAATTATGCTTGTTGATTTTCCCATCTGGATGACCTGCATCGTCTAAAACCTGCATTTCAGGTCCTGTATTATAGGTACTGCGGTACTTTATCGGATCTTCCGTTACATTGAAAATGATTCCACTATTGCCGTTTGGAGAAATTTTCCAATCCACCGAGAAATCATAATTTACATAGGCCGCATCCGTAATTAAATCACCGCCGTCTTTTTTAGCTAAATCAAAGCCAATAACACCTTCCATAATTGTCCAAGAGGCACCTACTTTACCGGGTTTGCCGTAGGTATGCCAACCGTCAAATGTTTTTCCGTCAAACAATAATTTGAACCCAGCTTTCTTTTCTTGCCTCGAAAGCGTGTTTACTGATTGCCCGAATGCCATCAAACCCGATGCCATACAAGCACAAAATAATATCATTTTTTTCATGTGAATAAATAAGTTTTTGAACTGCAATACTAAAAAAAGAAATCAATACTTGTATCCCTCGACCCAATAATTCCAGAGAAACCCTCCAAATTTATTTGTAAATTGCACGCTTATTCAATAAACGTATGAAAACCAAAGTAAGTCCGAAGCCATCCATTAACATCGTAACACTCGGTTGTTCGAAGAATCTCGTTGATTCCGAAGTATTATTTACGCAGCTAAAGGGCAACGGCATTGAAGTTACACACGAAGCCAAAAAAGATACCGCAAACATTGTCGTTGTCAATACATGTGGATTTATCGATACCGCCAAACAAGAATCAATTGATACCATTTTACGCTATGCAGATGCCAAAGAAGCAGGCAAAATCGACAAATTGTATGTAACAGGCTGTTTATCACACCGTTACAAAGATGATTTAGAAAAAGAAATTCCAATGGTCGATTCGTTCTTTGGGACAAATGAATTACCTCGTTTATTGAAAGCATTAAAAGCTGATTATAAGCATGAGCTGGTAGGCGAGCGTTTATTAACCACCCCAGCGCACTATGCCTATTTGAAAATTGCAGAAGGCTGCGATCGCCCATGTAGTTTTTGCGCCATCCCATTAATGCGCGGCGGACACGTGTCGCGTCCCATGGCTGAATTAGTCAAAGAAGCGACGTCATTAGCTAAAAAAGGAACAAAAGAATTAATCCTTATAGCCCAAGATCTGACTTTTTACGGATTGGATTTGAAGGGTGAAGGAAAATCAGGCCGACAATTAAAAGAATTGTTGGAACGTTTATCCGACGTTCAAGGCATCGAATGGATTCGCCTACAATACGCATATCCAGCAGGTTTCCCGATGGAGATTTTACAAACGATGGCTGAGCGTGAAAATATTTGCAACTACCTAGACATGCCACTTCAAAGTGGATCCGATGCCATGTTGAAACACATGCGCCGTGGAATCACGCGTGAAAAAACGGAGCAACTTATCACAGATATCCGCGATAAAGTGCCTGGAATCGCCTTGCGAACTACGCTAATCTCTGGTTATCCGGGCGAAACGGAAACTGATTTCGAAGAAACCTATTCCTTCGTAGAACGGATGCGTTTTGACCGATTAGGGATCTTTAATTATTCACACGAAGAAAATACCCATGCGTATCTAGTGGAAGATAATGTGCCTGAAGAAGTGAAGCAAGAACGTTCTGATGAGATTATGGCGCTCCAACAAGGCATTTCAGAGGAACTGAATCAAGCTAAAATCGGAAAAACCTTTAAAGTGATGGTGGACCGGAAAGAGAGTGGTTTCTTCGTAGGTCGAACGGAGCATGATTCCCCAGAGGTGGATAATGAAGTCTTAATTCTAGCCGCACAATATGCCCGACAAGGAGATTTTGTTCAGGTGAAAATCAACAAAGCAGAGGAATTTGACTTATACGGTGATATCGTTTCTTAGTATCGCGGAATGGACTTATCCACTTCCCGTGACCAAGCATCTATCCCACCAGCCACATTCAGTAGATTCGAGAAGCCTTGCGCTTGCAAATGTTTGAGCACATACATGGAGCGCATGCCATGATGGCATAAAACGACTCCTTTAGCTTCCCTAGGAATTAGACCTATTTGCAGCGAATTCATCGGCATTTGAATCGAGCTAGGTAAACTAGCTAAATCCCACTCAAACGGCTCCCGAACATCCAGTATAAATTGAATATCGCCCGTTTGTAAACGAGAAGCAGCTTCCAAAGCGGAAATTTCAATGACCTCGACATGTTTGGTCGGGAAAATTTGTTCAACCGCATTTGCAGATCGTTCCATCCGAAACATCTGCATGCGCATACTGCGGACGTCCCAACGAAGCAACTGATTTTGCGCGGGGGAATCCATGCCACTCAAATAAAATATAGCTTCTTTAGCTTGCATTAAACCCAACATCCCCGGTAAAAAACCAAGTACACCTGCCTCGTCGCAGTTTGGAATCTCACCAGCACTAGGTTCTTCTGGAAATAAACAACGGTATGTAGGGCCCACTCCAAATGCATTACAAACCGCCAATTGCCCTTCCCACGTATGAATCGCCGCATAAACAAATGCCTTACCAAACTTCACGCAACTATCATTAATTAAATAACGCGTTTCAAAATTATCTGTGCAATCAATGACGAGATCGACATCGTTAACAAGCGTATGATTTGCCAACGAAAATTTCGCTGCAATTGCCTCCACAGACACATGCGGATTCAAGGACTCGACAAAAGCTTTGGCTAACAACGCCTTCGATTGCCCCACCTGATCCGTTCGGTAGATGGTTTGTCGGCCTAAATTACTCAACTCCACATCATCATGATCCACAATCGTTAGTTGGCCCACCCCAGCCGCAGCCAAGTAAGGAATGACCGCCACACCCAAACCCCCAGCCCCAATAACTAACACATGGGCATTTTTAAGGCGTACTTGCTTGGCTGCATCCCATTCAGGAATAGCGAGTTGTTTTTGGTATCGATTGGTTTCTTCGTGCGTCAACATGGGCAAATAAAAAAAGCCTCCTTGGTTTCAAGGAGGCTAATTTCGGTAAAAATCTTGATATATTTTAGATCGATAAAGTACCCTTACGAGCCGCAGCGATTAAAGTCTTCTCGAAACCGTTTTTGTTGATTGTACGAATTGCTTTTGCACATACTTTCATACGTACCCAAACACCTTCAGACTCCAAGAAAAACTTTTTAGTATGCAAGTTTGGATAAAACTTACGCTTTGTCTTGTTATTCGCGTGAGATACGTGATTACCCACTTGAGTTTTCTTTCCAGTTAATTGACAAACCTTTGCCATAATATGTTCTTTTTAAAATTGAATGCGCTGTAAAAACTATTTCCCCTAAAAGGGATTGCAAAAGTAGGAAATAAATTGAAAAATCCCAAAGGTCTTTACAAAATTTATAAAATGCATTTCAATGTGTATCTTTGGTCATGGTAAAGCGCAAGCAAGAAGAACCTGTATTAACTAAAATCGTCTCATCCATCATCTGGTTGGGGACTTTGCCTTTGTGCCTTTACACGCTCCTCACCTACTTATTGAGTTATTCTTTAGTCATCGATCACTGGTTAGCTGGTTTTATCATGATGACCTTGCCTTACGCGCAAATCCTATGTTTTATCTCGTTGGTTTACTGGATTTTTCGTCGGGCCAAACGCGCTTTACTTCCCCTGCTCGTTATAGCGCTCGGATACAGTTTTATTCAACGTAGTTTTTCGTGGAATACACCCGTCAAATCTCCGAAATCAGCGATTCGCGTAATGAGTTACAATGTATATGGGATGTATTCCAATAGCTTTGAAGCGAATAAAGAGAAGGTGAAAAACTTGAAAAAATTTATGTTGGACCACGCGGCCGACGTAAAATGTTTCCAAGAATTTTATTCCCATGCGGATCGGAAAGCGTATCGGACGATCAACATGATGAAGGAAAATTATCCGCATTACGCTTTTATCCCCTTAAAGGAAGAATTATTTGATACCAATGAAAAAATGGGACTTGCCATCTTTTCAAAATACCCCATCATTCATCAAGAAGGAAAGCAATTTGGGAATTCGGCTAACGGTTATTTATATGCTGATATTGTTGCGAAAAAAGACACCTTTCGAATTATCAACGTACAACTTTGGTCGATGGGTATTCGCGTCGGGAAGGTGACAGGAAAAATCAGGGATCAAGATTATGAAGATGCCAAACGTGAAGGGCGGGGTATCGTCGCATCCTTGCGCAAGGGATTTATCCACCATAAAGATGAAATGACTCAGATTAATCGACTTATCCAACAAAGCTTATATCCGGTTATTTTAGTCGGGGACTTGAACGAGACGCCGTATGGCTGGGCGTATGGAACATTACGGGAACGTTTGAAAAACTCGTTTGAGGAAGCGGGACGCGGATTTGGTTTTACCTTAAATCGAAGTCCCTATTTAGTTCGGATTGACAACCAATTCTGCTCGACGGAATGGCAAGTCACACAATTTAGAACGCTACGAAATGTTAGCTATACAGACCACTTTCCGGTTATCGCGGACTACACGTTAAAATAGTTTATTTTTGCTTCATACAAATGAAGAAAAATTCAACAAATCAACTCTGGAAAGTATTAGGCACCAGCTTTAGCATCGCCGTTACGATAGGTGGCACCGTGGGCACAGGCATATTGCGCAAACCAGGGCCCATTGCAGAGCAATTACACAATCCCTTACTTATCATCGTTTTATGGATAGCTGTGGCCATCTATGCACTTTTAGGTGTGAGTTGCGTTTTGGAATTAAGTTTATCTATCCCAAAAGCTGGCGCTTGGTATGGATATGCAGAACGCGCATTTGGTAGGTATATCGGATTTATGGTGGGCCTAAGTTCTTGGCTCGGAACCGTAAGTGCGCTAGGATTCGGCTCCTACACGTTTAGTGAATATTTAGGGCTTTTGATTCCCGCATTAGAACCCTATGTAATCTATTGTGCGATAGGGATTTTGGTTGTGTTGTGGAGTTTCCACCAGTTGGGCGTCATCCTGGCTGGCCGGTCACAAGAATGGCTAAGTGGAATTAAAGCAGTCGCTTTACTACTTTTTATTGGAATCTGTTTTCGGTATGGCGATGGGGGTGTTTGGGCCGAAAATGCACCAATTCCAAGTCAGAGTACCCTCTGGTCGGGTATTTTAGCTGCCCTACTATCCATTTTCTATGCATTTGACGGTTGGCATACCGCTGCTTATTTCACGGAGGAAAATAAAGACCCCGTAAACACCATGCCCAAATCCATGTTTATTGGTGTCATCTTAGTAGCCATTATCTATGTTTTGATCAATGCGGGGATATTATACACGATGTCACTTGCCGATTTAAGCCAAAGCAAATTAGCGGCTTCTGACGCAATTGGGCACTATTTTGGACCGGGAGCTGGTCGATGGATAACCACTTTTTTAATGCTCAGTATCCTGGGAATTTTAAATACACAGGTCATGTTTGCTCCGCGGGTAATTTACTCCATGAGCCGCGATGGCTTATTTTTTCCGCAAGCTTCACGTGTGAATGCGGCAGGTAGCCCAACCTTTGCCACGCACTTGACGGTGGGAACTGCCTGTTTATTTTTGTTTAGTAGCAAGGCTATTAGTGACCGACTTTCAGACATTGCAACCTTCTTTTTTGTGGCTAGTTATTTGGCAGGGTTTGCCTCGTTAATTCGATTGCGAAAAATTGAACCTGAGCTTCACAGACCATATCGCGTATGGGCCTATCCATTTTTGCCCTGGTTATTGGTATTTATTTCAACTGCATTTCTGGTGGGGACTTTGGTGCAAAACTTGAGTAGCCTACCCTTCGTAGGACTATTCATGCTCGTCAGTTATGGAATTTATACATTCGTTTTAACGCAGCGCGTTTAACAACGTAATCACATCCGCCTTACTTGCAGCAACCGACCGATTGGCCAAATTTGATAGGATACTAAATCGGTACATCTTGCCTTTGGCATCCTGGTAAAAACCAGAAAGATCATACGTATTACCAAATGAGCCCGACTTAGCCCAAGCCGTTCCGTGATGGAGTTTAACATTGCGCATCGTACCTGATCGTCCTGATTGCGGCAATAACACTTTCAATTTTTCCATGGAAACCTCATTTTCCAATTCCCGTAGGATCTGAATCATGTCTGTTGGCCGCACCAAATTATAGCGCGACAAGCCCGAACCATCCACCCAGCGGAGGTCGGCAACCACCAAATTTTCCTTTTTTAATTGCTCAATAATTTTGGCAGTGGGCCCTGTCCAACCACGCTTCGCGGCGATTAAATACAACAATTGTTCCGCAATTTGATTGTCACTGGTATACATCATGGGAACAATCAGACTGTCGACGAGTCCCGCATACTGGATTTTTGCGGCAGCAGGTATAGTACGCATTTTTGTTACAACCGACTTATGCAACGTATCAGCCAATAAACGGGCCGTTAATTCCACTGAGGTGATATATGGGATGGCTTGTTTTGCATACGCACTCGTATCGGGCAAATCTAGGTGATTGGAATTACGCGCACGCAACACATCTTTTTGCCTTGTTATTCGAATATCTTGGCTAAATAATTTAGGTGAAATCTGCCAAATACCTTCCGTTTTTTGTACGCTGATTTGATTGTTGTAAAGCGGCAACAACGAAATTTCGGCTGAATAATCATCGTTATAATCATCCCAAGCCCAGCCATCGCCCATCGCTTTTACATGACGTGCATCGTCTGCGTAAATGAGTACTTTCGCGCTTGCTTGTAATTTTTTTAATAAGGCATCGCCCTTTAATTTGGGATGCATCAAACTGGGATCACCCGTTCCCCAGAAAAACAGGGTATCAGCGGTTTCATGGTATTTGAATGACGGAATGGAATCGGAAAGATTTCGTTTGGTGAGGAGCATGGTGGCCAACTTCATATTGGAAGCGGGCATAAAGAACTGGTCAGCCTGATACGTAAAAACAGTATTTCCTGTGGCAACTTCTTCAATGAATACGCCACTGAATTGATTAGGAAGCGAAGTGGAATGAAAGGCTTTTTTGACGCGAAGCGAGGTGCATGAACTTAAAAAGGCCAACAAAACTATGAGGTAGGTTAATTTAGTCATGCATCAAATTTGGTCTTTAAAGGTACCAAAATTTCTGTATTTTCGCGTTTTCGCTCTGTGTAGATGCTCATCGGATTTGTTGTTTTTTACCTTCTTTTGAACTTGGTCGTTGGCTGGTGGGCCAGTCGGAAAGTCCATACTGCTATCGATTTTGTGCTTGCAGGTCGTTCCTTGCCGTATGCCTTGGCCACGATGGTCACTTTTGCAACCTGGTTTGGATCTGAAACATTACTCGGTGCGCCACGCGAATTTGTCCATGGCGGCGTTTTATCTATTATCGAAGAGCCATTTGGTGCAGCACTTGGTTTACTAATTGTGGGCATGATCTATGCCAAAAAACTTTATCCCCTCCCCGTCCTTACCTTCAGTGATTATTTCCGAATTCGGTTTGGAGGACTGTCGGAAAAGCTTTCAGCGCTCGTGATGATACCCTCGTATTTTGGTTGGATCTCTGCGCAGTTGGTGGCCCTAGGATTGACAATGCATTTATTACTCCCAATTTCCACAGAATGGGGCATTGTGATCGGTGCTGCTTTGGTGATGACGTATACGTTGATGGGTGGGATGTGGTCGATTTCAATCACCGACTTCCTGCATAATTTAATACTGATTGCCGGGCTTTTGTTTTTAGCCTATTTAATGTGGGAAAAGATTCCTAATTGGCAGGTATTTTTAGCCGAGCAACCCAACGGTTTTTTCCGCTTTACCCCAAAAGAAAATACGACGACATCCTGGCTAACTTATCTGGCGGCATGGATTACGATTGGGTTTGGGAGCATTCCGCAGCAGGATATATTCCAACGGGTGATGTCGGCCGCCTCCGGAAAAATCGCGGCTAAAGCCAGTATCACTGCCGGCATCATGTACATTTCAATCGCATTATTGCCCTTGCTGATTGCCCTCGTGGGAGTGCGTTTATATCCGGAATTGTTGCAGGACGATATGCTGTTGATTCCGAATTTGGTGATGAAGTTTACGCCTTATGCGATGCAGATATTGTTTTTAGGCGCCTTATTATCAGCCTTATTAAGCACGACAAGTGGCGCTATTTTAGCTCCTGCGAGTGTTTTGGGTGAGAATCTTTGGAAGCCTTTATTAAAAAATCCGTCAGATAAATCGGTCTTATTGGTCATCCGAATATCGGTGGTTGTGGTGACGGGGGCTTGTATATTGATGGCAATCAGCCGACAAAACATTTTTGAGCTCGTGGGAGAAGCGTCAGCGTTTAGTTTGGTTTCACTGTTTATTCCGCTGAATGCGGGATTGTGGTGGAAACGTGCTAGTGCGATGGGCAGTCACTTAAGTATGTTGGGTGGTTTATTTATCTGGGCCTACTTTCATTTTATGGCACCCACGGAAATTCCGTCGATTTGGTATGGCTTATTGGCCAGTGGATTGGGGTTGCTTTTCGGAACTTACGTTTGGCCTAATCGATCCAAGGCTGATCGATCGTCCCCACGTATCTCCCCTGCGACTGAGTAAAGATTAAATCTTGCAGTTCTAGGCCTACATTAGGGTATAAATGAATTTCATGTAATTGGGATACGGGCAACCAAACAACCTCGAGGGCCGTCGTTTCATTCGTTTGTATAACGGGAATGCCCCCTAAAATTTCCCCAGAAAACACGATATGAAGTGATTCGGGGCGTGTTTCCGTGGCTTGAATCTCCCCCATCAGCATTAGTGGGCCTACTTCAACATCGATTCCAAGTTCTTCCAAACATTCGCGTGCCACGGTTTCCGGGAAAGATTCTCCTGGATCTGTATTTCCGCCAGGCAAATTATAAATGAATTGCGTACCGTACTGGTACTTCATGACTAAAACGTGATTGTTTTCGAGGATAACTAAGGCGGGTCTACAACGCATGTGCTACTTAAATACTTGTCGAAATATACATTAATTTTTTTATTGTCTACCTTTGTCTGTCCTAAAACACAATGGTATGCTGGTACACGATATATGTTCATCCATGGAAACATGGGCGCCACTCGCTTGGCAAGAATCCTATGATAATTCAGGTTTATTGACAGGTAACCGTTCGCAAAAAGTCACGGGGGTCTTGGTCAGTTTTGATTGTACGGAGGCTGTTGTCGAAGAGGCAATAGCCAAAGGATGCAATATGATTGTGGCGCATCACCCCATTTTATTTAAGGGAATTAAGCAACTGACGGGGAGAGATTATGTGGAGCGGACGCTCATTTTAGCTATCAAAAACGATATTGCGCTTTATGCGTCGCATACTAATTTAGATCATGCGCCTAAAGGAGTCAGCTATCAGTTGGCGCAAAAACTAGGTCTTCAATCCGGTAAGGTCTTGCGTCCGATGCGTGATGCCTTGCGCCAACTCACCTATTTTGTTCCTGAGGCGGATGCGGAGAAAGTTCGCGCAGCGTTGCATGCGGTGGGAGCTGGAAATATTGGCGAATATTCAGCGTGTAGTTTTTCAGGCGCGGGAACCGGTCGGTTCACCCCATCAGATACCGCCAATCCCACCATCGGCCAGGTCGGCAAATCAGAAGAGGTCGCAGAGTTAAAAGTGGATATGTTATATCCCAAACACCTCGAATCAACCGTAATAGGCACACTTTTCACGTCACACCCCTATGAGGAGGTTGCTTATTTTGTAACATCCTTGGGGAATTCGTGGCAAGATGTGGGCGCTGGCTTTGTTGGTGAATTACCTCAGGCCATGTCATCGAGCGAATTTACATCGTACGTAAAAGAAAAGCTTGGATTGACCACTTTTAGACATACGCCTTGGTTGGGTAAATCAATCAAACGAATTGCCTTGTGCGGGGGAGCGGGAAGTTTCTTATTGGCCGATGCCATTCATACACAGGCAGATGTCTACATCAGTGGTGATTTTAAATATCATGAGTTCTTTGATGCAGAAAATCACTTGACGATCTGTGATATTGGGCATTATGAATCCGAAGTCATGATAAAGGATGCAATCCATGAATATTTATCAAATAATTTTAGTACTTTTGCCGTTCTGAAAAGTATGACCCAGACCAATCCTGTGAGTCTTGCTTAGAGATTAGAGCGAATTAATATTTTCAAACGCAACAATAATAATGGCTACAGTTACCGAAACTACAATTGCCCAAAAGTTAGAAGCATTATTAAAGCTTCAAACCATTGATTCAGCCTTAGACAATATCAAGAAAGTACGAGGTGATTTACCTGAAGAGGTTCGTGATTTAGAGGATGAGATCGCAGGTTTAGAAACACGTTTAACCAAATTTCAATCTGAAATAGCGTCATTCGAGGAGCAAATCGCGAATTACAAAGTTTCTAAAAAGGATTCTGAGAAGCTTATTGTGAAATACAAGGAGCAACAAATGAATGTTCGTAACAACCGTGAATTCGAAGCTATTTCGAAAGAGGTTGAATTACAAGGGTTAGAAATGGAGATTGCAGACAAGCGTATCAAGGAAATCGATTTCAAAATTTTGAACAAAAATGATGAGATTGCTGGGGTAGAATCCAATTTATTTGAACGCAAAAAAGACCTTGAGATTAAGCAAAAAGAACTTGAGGTAATCATTAGCGAAAGCGAAGAAGACGAGCAAAAAGGATTGAAAGATCGTGAAAAAGCGTTGAAGAGCGTGGATGGACGCCTATTGAAATCCTACGAAAAATTACGTGGGAATGCGATTAATGGCTTGGCGGTTGTTTTAGTAAAGCGTGGCGCTTGTGGTGGGTGTTTCAGTTCTGTTCCTCCGCAACGTCAAACAGATATCAAAGACAAGAAAAAAATAATCGTTTGCGAACATTGCGGACGTATATTGGGTGGAGTTGAAGATCCAATTCCAGCACCGGAAAAAGAGAAAAAACCGCGTGGAAAAGCTGCAATTGCAGCTGCCGCTGCAGCTACTGCAGCAGCAACATTCGCAGAATAATTCGCGTTAGAACACAAAAAAACCTGATGATTAATTTCATCAGGTTTTTTTTATAGCTTTTAATTAAAGCTTATTTCTTGAGCATGGCCAGCAAAGCTCCTAGTTTGTCCTTCATCTCCTTACGGTCTACGATGAAATCCAAAAATCCGTGATCCAAAACAAAGTCGGCACTTTGAAAACCTTTTGGCAAATCCTTTCCTATCGTCTCTTTAATGACACGTGGTCCAGCGAAACCAATCAACGCACCAGGTTCAGCAATATTAAAATCACCTAGCATCGCGAATGAAGCGGTTACTCCACCGGTGGTGGGATCTGTCAACAATGAGATGTAAGGTATTTTAGCTTCGGCTAATAAGGCTAAGCGAGCCGATGTTTTCGCCATTTGCATTAAGGAGAAACCTGCCTCCATCATGCGCGCTCCACCTGAACGCGAAATCATCAAAAAGGGTGTTTTTGTTTTTATCGAGTAATCAATTGCGCGTGAAATTTTCTCTCCTACGACAGATCCCATCGAACCTCCAATAAAACTAAAATCCATAGCCGCAATCGTAATAGGTAGGCCATTCATTTCACCATAGGCTGCGCGTACGGCATCTTTTAAGCCTGTTTTGTCCTCTGTAGCTTTAACTCGGTCCGTATATTTTTTCGTATCCGTAAAATTCAATGGGTCACCAGAACTCATCATGGGATCGATTTCAGTGTACCTAGATTGATCGAACAACAGCTCAAAATATTCTTGTGAACCTATTTTTTCGTGGTAATTACAGCTTGAACAGGTAAAAGCGAATAAGCGGTGCTCACGTGTGTGAAGCGCTTTTTTACACGATGGACATTGGTACCAAAGGCCATCTGGAGAATCACGTTTAAACTCTGTAGGGGTTTGAATCCCTTTATCCTTTCGCGTAAACCAAGACATAATCAATTTATTAAATGATACCGATTACTCGGATGAACTGCAAAGGTAATTAAAAAGCTTCGCAAGGAAAAAACCACCTGGCTATTTCACTAAAATCACACGCCGATTAATTACCCGTTTTTCTGTTCTAAGCTCAATAAAATACGAACCAACTGCTTGTTCGCTTAGGTCCAACAAATAATCTAGTTGGCCTTGAACAGGTATTGTTTCCGGGCGTAACATGACTTTCCCCTGCATATCCAATACACGCAGCATCACAATGCGTTCATCACGCGCTAAGCTTGCTTGCACGCGCAGTCGGCCATTCGTTGGATTTGGACTGAGCGTAACACCTTCCCCTAACGCACTCGGCTCATTACTTAAAATAACAATGGTAATCGCATTCGACTCTCCCGTGGCACAAACAGCATTCACCTGCGCCTTCACCGTGTAGGTGCCCGGTTCACTAACTGTCAAGGTGGAAGAGCTTTGGCCTGGAATCACGTTACCATTAAGTAACCAAATGAAGGTTACCCCCGGATATTCAGAAGTAACGGAAAGGACTTGCTCCGACTGCTTAAATAAAAATGGCACATTAAAGGCACATTTTTGGACTTCAGAACAACCGTTGGCATCTACTTTGGCACCTGCAGCTGTACCTAAACATTTATCTATGGAATCATCTACGCCGTCTTTGTCTAAATCAACAGGAATAATTGGCTCTTGAATCTTTAAATTATCGACCGACCAGCCCCAGCCATGCGCACCTACATCCGCATGCAAACGGAAACGAATAAGCACTTGATCTCCCGATTTAAACTTCCCGGAGGAAAGTAAATTGATTTCACGACTTCTGATAAGTGCCGCTGTGGGAGTTGCCGTTGAATTACCCTCATTATCTACCGCACTATTCCAGGCATTTAACCAGATGGAATTCGCATTTGAATCCCAACCATTGGTAAAATTAGACCAGGTTAAACCTCCATCATTTGACCCTTGCACAATCACATAATCGAAGAAGCTCCGGTTAATGGTTCCATTTGAATTCAAAAATGCCTCACCAGCTTCACCAGGCTCCACTAACACAATTTCATCAAAACTCATGATAGACTTTCCAGGATTGATCTTAATTGGTTTCAGTAAAACGGCATCTGAATTCGTGAATCTATCAGTTCCATTTCCTCCATCGTATGATTCTTCCGAGCCATCGGCGTATGGATGCGCAGTTTGCAATGCGGAAGTTGAAAATCCAGCCGCCGTCCCAATACGCATGCCCTTCAAGTAGAAATCAGTTGAATTCGAATCAAAGGATTGTATGTACGTAGTCTCTACGGGTAAAATCCCCAAAACTTTAACTTCATAATACCCGCTACTAGGACTTGTAACTGTATTTAAGGCCTTGGCGGCATCTTGAACAACGACCCGATATTTTAAAACATCTCCAGCTTTAATTTCACCAGCAGTAAAATTAAAGGAATTTGAAAAGCTCGTAGTTGTACCTGCCACTAATTGAAAATCTTTACGCTTTAGTGGACCATTATTGATCGCGTATTCCATATAAACCGCACTCAAGCCGATATTATCGGATGCCAAAAGCGTAGTCAGTGGAATCGTAGACTGCGAAGAAAAGATGTAGTTAAGTCGGTTTGCGTATACCATTCTAGGTTTCACCGTATCTACACCAATATTAAACTCGAAAAAACTGCCAAAATTTGTGTTTGCAATGACCGGGGCCTCAGCAGGCGCTGTGATCTTTTTCCCCGACGGCTCATTCGCCATCCAATAATACCGCACATTCCGATCTCCCGAAGCCGGAGGCAATTTATAGGTATAGGTATTTCCAGTTCGCGTCAATGGCATCGATGTGGCCGATAAAATACTTTTGTTTACGGAGAGCATTAATTTGACCGAGTTCTCAGCCAATATGGTATCCGAATAGACCACGGCAGAGATGGAGATATCTGACGTTGTATTTTCTGAATCAGGTAAATCGGAGCCGATGATGTTTGTGGAAAACCAACCGAAATCAGCGAAGGCGGATGTTACGATTGGGCCAACTTGTGGCGTAATCTCACCTCGCGCAATTTGAGGTGTCATAAGTGAGTTTGGGTCACCTACTTTATACGTGGCTTGATCAACGTGGTACACGCTTGAACCTGCTGCATAGGTTCGTGGGGAATATAATAAAGCAGGTGATTTCCCATTATTTTGAAGAATTTTAGGGGAGGTTAGTTGAAGTTCAGTCGAGGTAATCGCCGTCTTTAATTCAAGAGATGGATTGGGCATTTTAGTTGTATCTGTAACGGAAACACCTGTACCTGTTTGAACAAACTGATCAAAAATTCCAGGAAGGCCATAGCTTCCTTCACTTTGATCATCACTTAATCCAAGCTGTCCGATAAACCCGAGACCATGCCCAAACTCATGTAAAACCACAGAAAATAGGTCAATTTGATTAGGAGAAGGTACCCCTTCTGTATTAATATACCAATCTGAAAAATCAGAATTGAACGTCGCGAAAACATCCGGATCTGTTCCATTTAAGTTGCGATGCGACATCTTTTCGGCTAATGCGATGGGATACCACGTATTTAGCCGATTGCTACCAGCAAAATTACGTACCACAGTGGAAGCACCAGCACTACCTAAAACACCAGCAGCCAGAGATCGCCAGCGAACAAAAATCTGAATAGGTACGTCCGAGATAAGCGTGTTTGCCCATACGCCTGCTGCTTTTTCAAAAACTGCTTTTACATTGGCTGGCGGTAGCGTTTCATAGGACACGACTACCTGTGTCGAACTTTGAGAGCCTTGTGTAGAAAACGTAGCCATGCCAGACCGTTTCTTTGACTCTTCTAAAATTCGCTTGGAATAACCTTCTGGCAATTCGCGGTGAATTCCCGACTTTTCCGGGGTATATTCTTCGACTTGTTGGCCCGGCTTAAATTCCATTGGGAAGCTTTTTTGCCCCGAGACAGAAACTGCCACACAGCAAAAAACAAGCACGAAAAAGTAAAATCTTTTCATATGATAAAATTAAGCACGCATCAATGATAATTAACTAATGTTTCAAATAATTGCCTAAAATTTGGCCGCACGACATCCGTATGTGCCAGTTCCGCTGGACTGTGCGACGTGGTGATACCTATAACCCGCATGCCGGCCGACTGCCCCGCTGCGATGCCTTGTAAGGAATCTTCAATTACCCAGCATTGTGCGGGTTCAACCCCTACAAGGCTAGCCGCCTTCACGTATATTTCAGGATCTGGTTTCCCTTTGCGCACTTCTGCACCGCCGATAATCGCATCGAATTGATCTCGAATTCCAAGACCATCCAAAATAAAATCAATATTTCCCGGCCCAGCAGATGTAGCTAATGCCGTTTTAATTCCATGAGAGCGTAATGTTTGGAGAAACTCCAACAACCCTGGTGCGGGATTAATGTGATCTCGGTAAAAATCCCGGTAAATGAGCTCTTTTTCTTCCTCGAGTACCTCAATTTCAGCTCGTGACATCTCCCGCTTATAAAACCATTCAAAAGTATCTTTGGAATTCATCCCGTTTAATTCCTGATAAAAAATCTCACGCGTCAACGGTATATTTTTACGTTCGCAAAAAAGCAACCAAGCATCTACGTGATAGGGCAAGTTATCCACCACCACACCATCCATATCAAAAAGTACCGCTTGGAAATTCATAGCTTATACCTCTAAAGTTAATCCGTCAAAGGCCAAGTGTACATGAGGAGGCAACTCTTTTTCAACCTCTGCATGCAAACCCATCATGTGACTGATGTGGGTTATATAGGCCTTTTCGGGCTTTATTTTTTCAATTACC
>NZ_CBAUBA010000040.1:0-24303 GCF_964796385.1 Aquirufa sp.
CAATAATGCCCAGCCATTGGCACGTGCCCAATGAAACTCTGGATGTTCCTCCGCATCCACTAAATACCCATGCATGTAGATATTTAAATTGGTATTAAACATGCGTTTGCGGTAGGAATTAAACTGAAATACGGCTTCATCATATTCACCTAATTGCAACAGCGCGGGAATGGCCATGTACACATCGTCTAGCCACATCGTGTGGTGAAGCGGACGTATACGAACGAGCGTTCTGTCCGGTAAACGGTGTTCTTCTTTCAAGATAAAATCGGAAGCGCGTTTGGTGACGAAGGACATGTCGGTTGAAAAACCTGCCTTTTTGGCCTTAATGACGGCCATTCCCATCGCCCCGATGTCATCTAAGGCACGCGGATGGATCAAGCCGTGTAATACATGTTTGGCATCATTTTTCTGCGCGGCTGGAATCGCTGAGGCAATTAAGTTTAAGCGATTGAATACGTAATTTTTGTATTTCGGGGAACCGGTGATGCGGCTAAGCTCCAACATCCCCGAGTAGGTGACACCCCATTCGTAAGAAATCGGTCGGAAATCTCCTTTGGAGAAAACGGTTTGATCTTCGAATGCTTGGCCTGGTGACCAAACAGCCCCCGTCGTTTTATTGACAAATTGATTCGGTGTGGCCACCTCCAAGTAGGAAAACACACGGTTTACGACCGAGAGTACCTCCTCCGGTTTCGCGGCACCGTAGCGGGTTGGATAATCCGCTTGTAACGCATGCAAAGGCGCGGTCGCATCGGACGCAGCAGTGATATTTTTTTGAGCGAATAGGCTCGAGGAAATCAGCAGGAACGCAAAAGTAACACGCATAAAAAAAGGGCTTACGCATCATAAAGACACGTAAGCCCGCTAACTACTTTAAGCAAACTATTTTTTCATCTCAATTCCTTGGATCTGCACCACGATTTGTTGGTCCGCCGCCTTCGGATTTACCGCGACAAAATACACATCATGCTCACCTGTCGTTGCTTGAATCGCAACTTTTTGAATTGGCGTCGTCATTTGTCTACGCGGTGCTTGCTGCGCCGGAGCCCCTCCCGCAGAAACAGCTGCAGGTGCCGCAGTCGCAACCGGTGTTCCAAGTGGCGCACCTTTTCCTGGCGTTGCTGATGCTGGTGGCCCACCAAATCCTCCTTGTGCAACATCAATTGAATTTGTTTTACCAATCACCGGTCCTGCAGGTGAATCCAAATGGATTTCAATCACTCCTCCTGTGGCATTCGCACGCGCTTGCGCAGTCGCAGCAATTTCGATGGTCGATATTCCCGTTAAATCCAAACCTTTATAGCCTATGTGTGGATTTTGACCGACCATGTTGGTTGACCGACCTGGCGTAATCAACTGCATGATACCTTTGGTCACATCCGCTTTTTCAACGTCCAATTGGGGCGCACGTAAGAATACCCACTTCTCCGCTTGAACTGGAGCAATTTTCTTGTTACCCTTATCCACATACGTCGCACGCACTACAAATACACCTTTCGATGATTTCTGTCCTTCTGGTTTAACTAAAGCTAAATCCCCTTTCAAGGCAATTTTATTCGATGCTTTTGGCTCGCTCAAGCTCATGATGTAGGACACCATTTGTTTCGCGTCAGCTTTGGAGATGGCAGGGTGTGCCGACATCGCATGCTCGCCCCAAACACCCATACCACCGACAATCACTTTATCAGCTAATTGGTCGATGATGTTTTGGCCTTTGTATTTTACCGCAACCTCATTGTAGCTTGGTCCTACGGAACGCAGGTTCAACTGGTGACACGACTTACAATCGCTCTTATTGATCAAACGTAAACCAGCAGAAGCAAATAAATCTGAATCCGCCTTGCGGTGACTTTGCGACATTTCAATCGGATCATACCCGAAAGGAATGTAATCCAAGGTTGCCGCTACTGATTCCGCTGCGATACCTTTTTCCAATTCGCCATCTTCCTTATCCGTCACCTTCACCTTGTATTTCGGTGCTGAGTCTGCGAAGTAAAATGATTTGTTGGCTCCTTCGAAATCGATATCTACGATAGGCGCTTCATTACCCACTAAGATTTCCAATGCGGACGAATTACTTGCGCCTTTTGCATCTGTCGCTTTCAAGGTTACGGCATATTTACCTGGATCTTTCAAGGCCAAAGCGGGTGAAGCACCTGCCAATGTCTTAACTACTTTACCCGCTTTTTTCACGGTCCAGGTGTAGGTCAACTTATCGCCGTCGGCATCTTTTGTTCCTTCCGAAGAAAGGGTTGTCGCAAATGGAGCGGAGCCTGCTTTTGTAGCTGCAGTCGCCAAAACCTCCGGTTTACGATTTCCTCCTTGGTATTCAATCTTCACCAAACGCGCATTTTCATTTCCTCTAAACCAGGCAGATCCGTATTCCAACACGTATAAATCTCCTTCTGGGCTGAAATCCATATCGATTGCAGAACCGAAGGTTGTATTTGGCATAACGCGTTCCATTGATTTATAATTACCATTTTCATCCATCGTAACGGCCATAATCCAGCCACGCATGAATTCAACGATCAACCATTTTCCTTCGTAGTACGATGGAAAAGCACGCTTGGCATTGGGAAAATCTGCCCGGTGATATACCGGACCACCCGTTGCCGAACGTCCCGATGAACCCACTAATGGGAATTCTTCCGAAATACCATACGGATACCAAATCATTGCCTTCGTTGCTGGAGGCAATTCGCGTAAACCCGTGTTGTTCGGTGATTCGTTCACAGGAGCAGCCGGATTGAATTTCGGTCCAATGGCCAAAGTTTCAAAATTCACATCGGAATAAGCTTGGTTATTTCCGATGAAATAAGGCCAACCGAAATATCCTGGACCTTTCGCTTGGTTAAATTCATCATAGCCACGTGGACCTTTTTCTGAGTCTACCGAAGCATCTGGGCCTACTTCACCCCAATATAAAAACCCAGTTTTTGAATCTAAACTTGGTCTCCAAGGATTACGGTGACCCATCGTGTAGATCTCTGGGCGAGTTTTAGGCGTTCCTGCAGCAAATAAATTTCCTTTCGGAATGGTATAAGAACCATCTTTCTCTGGATGAATACGTAAGATTTTACCACGCAAGTCATTCGTGTTTGAAGCACCCCGTTGGTCATCCCAATAAGCCTGACCCAGACGTTCATCGATGGGTGCATAACCCTCTGAATTGCTGTTACTGGTGTTATTGCCAACAGTCAAGAATAAATTTCCTGCCTTGTCGAACACCATACCCCCACCAGTGTGGCAGCATTCCTCCCGTTGGGTAGGAACTTCAAGAACAATTTTTTGTTGGTCTATCAACAATTGCTCTTCCTTTAGTTCGATACGTGCCAACACGTGTTTCGCTTCTTTCGGGTGTGCATAATAGATGTATAACCAATGATTTTCTTTGAATTTGGGATCCACAATCACACCCATCACTCCCTCTTCGGCTTCACGAACTTGTCCGGCACGGTTGGTGTATTTCGTATTCGTCACGATCTTCCCAATTGACTTCGTGATTCCGGTCGCGGGATCGTATTGCTTAACATCCCCTTTACGCTCTACGAACACGATGCGTCCGTCGGGCAAAAATGTAAATTCCATCGGCTCGTCGAGTTTGTCTACGAGTACCGACTTAACAAAACGATTTTCATCGGGAGCTTGCGCAAGAGCTGCGAGCGAGGTACATGCTAGCGAAATGGCTAGTAAAAATTGCTTCATGGTAAGTCTAAATTTATTATTTTGCAAAAATGATACAATAATCGGTAAGTTAAAATTTGCTTGGTACGTTTGATACGAAAAACCGACATGTGTCGACAAAATTTTCTTACTTTGGAAAAAAATATTGACCTATGAAAATGATTGCCTTCGTCCTTTTGGCATTCCCTATTTTTGCACAAACAAATAAAGATGTTTCGGATATCAAGTCTGTCCTGAGTACGCAGGAGAGATTGTGGAATGAGGGAAAGATTGAGGAGTTTATGGAATATTATGCCAAAAGCGAGGACTTAAAGTTCATCGGCAAGGCTGGAGTTACCAAAGGCTGGGCTGCTACATTGAAGCGTTATCAGACTAGTTATCCGAATCGGGAGACGATGGGCACGCTGTCTTTTGATATACAGGAAATCGATGTCACGGCTGGCAAAACCGCTTGGGTGCTCGGTCGCTGGAATTTGGCTAGGCCAAGTTTAGGGAATATAGGTGGCTATTTTACGCTGTTAATCAAGAAAATCGACGGCCGCTGGTTGGTGGTTCGAGACCATACCAGCTAGACCCGCGAAAAGACGTAAAACATTTCACTCGCAATCTGACGCGAACGTTCATCGTATTGCGCAGCCTCCTCCGGGGTATCATCAAAGGCTTTTGGATCTTCGTAACGCAAGGGGATTCGCACTTCTGCACCGGGAATAAACGGGCAATTTTCGTCGGCATGGGAACAAGTCATGACGGTAGCGAAACTCGTATGAGGATTAATCACATCGTCATACAATTTCGAAAATACGTTGATGGGACGCGAATCTTGTGTGTGCAAGACGAAGTAGATCGGGTTCGAATGTCCGTGTTTTGAGACGATGAAACCCATGCGTTCCAGTGAGGCAATCGTTCGTTCGTTGCAGGCGGTCACTTCTACGCCACCTGAATAACATTGCGCGGCTAATTGAAAATAATCCGCCGCTGTTTGTGCCCAAATCTGAGAAAATTGCGACCGACGCGAATTGTGCGTGCAGATGAAATTGAGACGGATGGGCTGCTCTTTTTCACGTTTGGATTTGATGTATTCGATCAAGGGCTGAAGAACGGCTTTGCGTTCATCCGTGATTTCCAAGGCTAAAATGGATTCGAGGTTTTCGTTAAGGGTGTTATTCATGTGAAAAGATGGGACTTATTGCTTGAGCTTTGGCACACCTGGCAGGTGTGCCAAAGCTAAGGTATTTATGAATAAAAAAACTGATAATTTATTAACAACATCCGGATCCGGGAGCGCAGGTATTTGCCGACTGCACTTCCGCAATTTTAAGTTTAGGTTTTTCAGCGACCGGCGGCATACAACACGCAGACGCGTCTTGATTTTCATAATGCGGATCGTTGAATTCCGCGTCTTCGTGGAAATAGTAAACCTCCCACTGAACTCCGTCTGGATCTGTTGCCCAAAATTTGTCTTGCACGGCATAGCAACATGAGGTGCCGATTTCCTCTTTGGAAACGAGACCTTGCGCGCGTGCTTGAACTAAGCGGTTGGACATTTCCTCAAAGGTTTCCACTTGAAAACCTAAGTGACCAAAATTGGACTGAACACGCTCCGGATTTTCAATAAAGGAGATGATCAATGATGGACTATCGAGGACGTATTTGGCATAACCCGGTTTTACCTTGGTGGCAGGTTGGCCAAAAAACGTCGAATAAAAATTCACTGATGCCGCCAAATTGCTGACATAAAGTGATACGTGCATACGAGGAAAGCTCATGATTAGCAGCAGTTAGATTGTTGAGAAACGAAATAATTTTCAAAAAACGATCCGAACAATTGGCTAAACTCCGCCCACTTTTCCGGATTAATGCAATAACAAACAGACACCCCTTCAATGGTGCCTTGGATAAAACCAATCTCTTTTAATTCACGCAGATGCTGGGAAATGGTCGCTTGGGCGAGGCCAAGCTCGGAAATTAAATCGCCATTAATGCAGGTTTTCGACTTCACCAAATACTGCAGAATGGCCACACGCGCTGGATGACCTAATACTTTCGCCATTTGGGCGATCGCATTTTGCTCATCGGTAAACAAATCGGTCTTGGTGATTCCCATGGGGATTGATTATTACATTGCAATGTTACGATGAATATCTTGAAAAAAAAAGTCTTGCCGCACCTTTGGCACACCTGATAGGTGTGCCAAAGGTAACAGGCGGCAAAAAGCTACGGTTTAAAAACCCAAAGCCCCGCAAAAAAACTGATAAAATTAATCACGGTAATTTAAGGCAGGCTTGCGGTCGCCCAACAATGATTTGTATTGAAACTCGGCGCCTCCGCGTTTGGTCAACCATTCCGCGCGTGCCTCCTCGATCAAGGCAGGTTTCTTAAATAAATCCATCGCGGTGGCTGCTATCGTGTTCGCAGCAACCATCATCCCTTTTCGGCCAATCGACATACCGCCGGCAGCGACAGCTTGCCAGCTATGCGCAGAGGTACCTGGAACCCAAGTCGCAGCACGCAGGCCAACAGTCGGCACCACCCAGCTTACGTCCCCCACATCTGTAGACCCGCTACCATTCGGATCCGGACGATTCATAACTACTTGATTTGTAGTCGCTAAATCCACTGCCTGCATACCTACGGTTTGCTGTATTTGTTTCGCAAAAGCGAGCTCAGAAGCATTTAGCGTATATCCGCCGGCAGCCTTCATATTAGCCCCCATCACATTTACCAAGCTCTGATTTGGCAAAACCTCATATACACCGCCAATCAATTCCGACTCAAATCGCGTACCCGTACCCAGCGCGGCACCCTCGGCAATTTTCTCCAAACGACTCCACACATCTGCCAAAACTTCGCGGTTAGGCGAACGAACATAATAATATACCTCCGCAAAATCAGGCACGATATTTGGCGCTTTGCCACCATTGGTAATCACATAATGAATCCGTGTCGAAGACGGCACATGCTCCCGCATCATATTCGCCATGTGATCCATCGCCTCTACGCCATCCAAAGCGGAACGACCTCGATCTGGAGACGCTGCTGCATGGGATGACAAGCCATAAAAACGGAATTTACCTGCCTTATTGGCCAAAGAAGATGCCGCTGAAACATTATTCTCATCGTCCGGATGCCAGTGCAACATCACATCCGCTGTACTGAATAAACCAGCCCGCACCATATATACTTTTCCTGAACCACCCTCTTCCGCCGGGCAGCCATATAATTTAATCGTACCTTTTTGACCCGTTTCTTTCATCCAGTCCCGCACCGCAATCGCCGCAGCAACAGACGCTGTACCAAACAAATGGTGCCCACACGCATGTCCCGAATTACCTCCCAAACTACGCTTAGTGGGTATAGAATCCTGCGACAAACCTGGCAAGGCATCGTATTCCGCCATGATTCCTATCACCGGTTTTCCCTGACCAAAAGTCGCCACGAAAGCAGTAGGAATATCCGCCACACCCGCCTCCACGGTAAATCCTGCCTGACGCAAGGTTTCTTGCAGCAACAACGAACTTTGCTTCTCCTTATACCCTACCTCGGCATAATTCCATATTTTTTGAGCGATTTGCCCATATTGAGTTTCCCGCTCGGCTAAACGTGAAAACACTTTTTTCTTGTCCAGCTCTTGGGCTTGAATCGACATGGCTAAGCAGAAAGTGGCGCATGTCAAGAGTAATTTTTGCATCATATTAGATAGGTTTAATAAAATCAAATTTAGCGGGAAGAACTCGAAATTCAAATGTGTTGGATTCCAATACTTCTCCATCCACCTGCGCGCGCAAAACTCGATCACACGAAATGGTTTGTTGGCATATCCGCGAAAATCTCAAAAAAGGCAAACCCACATGCTTCCCCGACTGAATAATGGGCATATAAAATAAACGCTTCCAAACGGGCAAAGGCTCACAAATCATCATATCCAATTCCCCATCTTCGATCGACGCCATGGGAAAAAAATGAAATCCGCCCCCCGCACGCGATGAATTAAACACCATGCATAAAAAGACGGGAAGGCCTGAAATCCGATAATGCTTAAATCTAAACAAGGCAGGAATTGCAGCCAAATAATAACCCAAACCACCTTTGATATGGCGTATCGCCTCCATCGAACGTAAGACCTCTCCCTCAATTCCGATCCCTACACCATTTAAAAATAGCATCTCGTTCACCTGCCCCGCATCGAATCGCCCACGAACACCAGCCAGAATTGAAGCCAAATGAGCTTCACGCGAACAATCCCCAAAAAGTTTCCAGTAAAAATCATTCCCCGTTCCCCCTTTGAATAGGCCAATCGGCAAGGAACAGGTCGGATAACGATTCACAAAATAATTAAACGTTCCATCACCACCCATCACCCAAACTTCATCATATCCTTCCAGAGTGAATGGCCACTCCCGGTCAAAGACCATGATTTGATGCGCAGGACACTGCTTCAAAACCCAGCTTACATAACTGGCTAACTCCTGTTGCTTGTGGGGATTAATTAAAAAGGCAACCTTTTTAGGCATGTATGTAGTTTTTCAAGTGTTCAATTGTTTCCAAATGATCTTGAATCGTCGCTTTGATCAAATCATTACTAGAGATAATGCCTACTAATTCCGCATTTTCAACAACAGGAAGGTAGCGAATGTTTCGTTCCGACATCAAAATCATACAAACTTCGATAGAACTGCCCAACTCTACCCCAGGCAAATCCGTTGACATGATTTCTGCAACCGTTGTATCCGATGAATTCTTATCCAATAAAATCACCTTGCGTGCATAATCACGCTCTGTCAAAATACCGCGGTATTGCCCATGATCCATGACCACAACTGAACCCACGTTACTATCTTGCATCAACTGCAAAGCCTCAATAATCTTTGCATCCGAAGGTATGGAAATCACAGTCGCATCCTTCTTGGTTAAAATGTCTTTGACCTTTTTCATGATATAAAAATTAGAATTGTATAAATTAATAGAAAAATAATTCAATAAACAAGCCAAAATCAATCCGCTTTATTTTAGTAAGTTTGAAACATGAACCAAAACTACCCTACCGCCATCATAACCGGCGCTTCCAAAGGAATTGGACGTGCACTCGCCCTCCTACTTGCCGGACATAATTTCCAACTCAGCCTCATTGCACGCAATCAAGGCGAACTCAAAGACCTCGCCGCGGAGATAACGGAAATTGGGCACCGACCACTTTATTTTGCCGGTGATATTGCCGATGAAGCCTTTGTCACATTGGCCATCGAAAAGACCGCACACACCTTCCAAAAAATTGACTTCTTAATTAACAATGCGGGCGTTGGCGCTTTTGGGCCAACCGAAAGTTATACGAGCGAAAAATGGGATCAAGTTTTTGACACCAATGTGAAAGGCACTTTTTTGTGCACCCAACACGTCCTACCCCACATGAAAGAAGCGAAAAAAGGCCACCTCATCACCATCGCGTCCGATGTAGCGAAACGGGTTTTTGACGGTGGTTCGTTGTATTGTGCCTCGAAATATGCCCAACATGCCTTCACCGAAGCCGTGCGCAAAGAAGTCAGAAAAGATGGCATCAAAGTTTCTACCGTGTATTCCGGTTTAGTTGACTCCCATTTTCATGCAGACCCACAAGGCGATCCATCCCACGCGGATTGGTTGAGGCCTGAAAATATGGCCGACAGCATCTATTACATCATGAATCAGCCCGCGCATGTCGTAATCGACGAACTAATGATTCATCCTTTATCGCAGGAATATTAGGCAACAGTCTAGTACTGTTTGCGCAAAAACATCCGATTATTTAAATTTAATCTGAAAATAAACCTAAATGTCTATAAATAAACCTACGCTAAGCTTTAGTCAGATCATCAACATGAACGTTGGTTTTTTCGGCATTCAATATAGCTTCGGACTCCAGCAAAGTGCGGTTAATCCCATATATGATTTCTTAGGGGCAAGTCCAGATGAAATACCCTTATTGAATTTAGCGGGACCGGTGACAGGTTTATTGATTCAGCCCTTCATTGGTGCCCTTTCCGATAGCACCTGGCATCCACGCTGGGGACGCAGAAAGCCCTATTTCTTTATCGGGGCACTTTTATGCAGTATCTGTTTACTCTTGTACCCATTCAGTTCGTCCTTGTGGATGGCCGCTAGTTTATTGTGGATATTGGATGCTGGGAATAACACCGCAATGGAACCCTATCGTGCATTTGTGGCCGATAAACTCAATGAGGACCAGCAGCCCACAGGCTTTCAAATGCAAAGCTTTTTCACGGGTTTTGGCCAAACTTTAGCCAATTTATCGCTCTTCATTTTCCCTTTAATTTTTATCGGAAAAACCGGCTCCCTACCTACTTGGGTATATGCCTCCTTCTTTTTAGGAGCGATTTGTTCCATTGGATCGATTTGGTGGAGCATGCGGACAACGTCGGAAATTGAACCCACAGCCGAGGAACTTGCCCAGATTCGGGCGCGCAAAGTCAGTGTGACGGAATCGGTTGTTGAAATTTTTCAAGCAATCAAGGTCATGCCAAAAGTGATGTGGCAATTAGCGTTGGTATATTTATTTCAATGGTATGCCTTATTTTGTTATTGGCAAAATTCCTCCAAAAGCATTGCCTTATCTGTTTGGAATGCAACACCGAAAGATAACCCGGAGCTATATGAAAAAGCGGTATCCTGGACCGGTTTAGTCAACGGATGGTACAATATTGTGACGTTTTTATCCGCTTTAGCCTTAGCGAATTTCGCCAAAAAATACGGAGCCAAATCCGTGCACATGATCTGTTTATTGCTAGCCGCCATCGGATTTCTGGCGTTTCCACACATCGAAAACAAGAACCTGTTATTCTTTGCGATCTCAGGCTTTGGTGTTGGCTGGGCCAGCATGATGGGCATCCCCTATTTATTTGTTGTCAGTGACATCCCCAAAGAACGTTATGGTGTCTACATGGGCATCATCAACATGATGATTGTGATTCCGATGATCTTACAAAATATCTCTTTTGGGTATATTTTAAAGCACTTTTTAGACAACGACCCTAGAAATGCGATTACCTTTGCAGGCGTGTTATTGGCCATTGCTGCCGTAGCGACAGCTTTTATTAAACCATCCCCAACCAAACTAGCCTAATGAGTGTATTGTGTATTGGAGAAGCCTTGATCGATATGATCTGCACCGACAAAGGCGCGAGCTTATCAGACGGACAAAATTTTCTTAAAAAACCAGGTGGTGCGCCGACCAATGTAGCCGCGGCAATCGGTGCCTTAGGTGGCTCCGTGGCCTTGTCTGCCAAAGTGGGCAATGACCCATTTGGCAAACAATTAAAACAGGTGATGGCTGAATTCCACGTGAATACAGACCATGTTCATTTGGATTCCAAGCACTTTACCACCTTTGCTTTTGTCTCCTTAATGCTGGACGGCGAACGCGATTTCGTGTTTAACCGAGGAGCAGATGCGGAATTAACCGTGAACGAAGTCAATCAAATCGACCTAAGCCAAACGAACATTATCCATTTCGGATCTGCCACCGCATTTCTAGATGGACCTTTAAATGCTGCCTATTATCACTTATTGAACGCCGTGAAAAACGAAGGCAAAACAATCAGTTTTGATCCCAATTACCGGCATTTGTTGTTTGGCGACAAACAAGAAAGCTTCATCAAACAATCGTGGACATTCCTGAAACAAGCGCATTTCACCAAATTAAGTGATGAAGAAGCAATGCTCATTACAGGAAAAAATTCCCTAGAAGAAGCAACAGAAAACTTACTAAACAATATACCTGGCGTATTTACAATTACTCTAGGCAAAGAAGGAACGCTTTTGGGATTAGGTGGAAAAACCTACATCATTCCGAGTATTGCGATTAAGCCAACGGACACCACCGGTGCGGGTGATGCGTTCGTGGGTGCCGTCTTATACCAGTTGGATGAAGCATCCTTAAATCCTTCGAATTTAGGATTTGAAGGTTGGAATAAAATCATCCAGAATGCCAACAAAGCCGGTGCGCGAACCTGTGAATATATGGGCGCGATGGAGGCATTTAAACATTTGAATAACAGTATTTTTAACTAATATCCGTGTACAACCCAGCCCTTCAAAAAAAGCTCCATGAGCTAATCAAATCGCATAAAATCAAAGATGCCACTTTTCAGGAACGCTTCACGGCGAACCTGGATGATATATTTACCCATTTTCACGGCATTTACGGGTCCCACCCCTTAGCGGCAGGATTATTCGAAACCTTATTAAATTCCATTTGTCAGGCGCACCTCGATCGATCGGATGCGTTAAAAAAGCGGGACACCGACAAGGAAAAAAAAGGCACGTGGTTCTTGAGTCAAGAACTGGTGGGCATGAGTTTATATGTGGACCGCTTTGCTGGTCAAATCAATAAGCTCCCTTCTAAACTTCCTTACCTCGAAAAACTAGGTGTTAATTTCTTGCATTTGATGCCCTTGTTTAAAAGCCCGGAAGGGGAAAGTGATGGCGGCTATGCGGTGGAAGATTTCCGAGTGGTCGAAGATCGCTTAGGAACAATCGATGATTTACGCGCGTTTCAGGCTGAATTGCAAGCAAAAGACATGTATTTGATGATTGACATCGTGCTCAATCATACCTCGCATCACCACGAATGGGCGAAGTTGGCAAAGAAAGGAATCAAAGAATACCAGGATTATTTTTACATGTACGATGATCGCCGCACCCCAGATTTGATGGATGAGACAATGCCTGAAATTTTCCCGGAAAGTTCACCGGGGAGTTTTACGTATGATGAAAAAGCCGACAAATGGGTGATGACTGTGTTTCATCAGTATCAATGGGATTTGAATTACACGAACCCGCGCGTGTTTGTGGAGATGCTTGGCAACGTATTTTTCTATGCCAATTTGGGCGTGGATGTAGTGCGAATCGATGCACCGGCATTCATTTGGAAACAAATGGGAACGACGTGTCAGAATCTTCCGGAGGCGCACCAACTACTCCAATTGATCAAAATGTGTGTGGAAGTGGCCACGCCGGGCATGGCGATTTTGGGCGAGGCGATTGTAGCTCCGGCGCAGATTATGGAGTATTTTGGTACGGGGAGATACGCAACGCATGAGTGTGATTTCGCCTATAATGCCACGCAAATGGCCGTGCAATGGGATGCGTTGGCGACAGGAGATATTCGAATTATGAATAACGCCCAACATGAATTACAGCGTAAACCATTAGGAGCGACGTGGTTGACTTATACCCGTTGCCATGATGATATTGGCCTGGGATATGACGACTACATGATTGAGCATGCGGGTTTTACTCCGTATGATCACCGGATGTACATCAAAAATTATTACAGCGGGACCTTCCCGGGTACGCCAGCGCGCGGTGCATTGTTTGCTATTAATCCAAAAACGCAGGATGCGCGTTTATCGGGATCTTTGGCATCCTTGTGTGGGTTGGAGTCAGCGATTGAGGCCAAAGACTCCGCACTCATTCAAACGTCGATCGATAAGATTATATTAATGCAGGCACAATCCATGTTTGTGGGTGGCTTACCGATGTTGTTTTACGGAGATGAAGTGGCCTATACGAATGACTATTCCTATTTACAAGATCCAGGAAAAAGCTATGATAATCGCTGGATGCATCGGCCGAATATCGACTGGAAACGGGCGGAACTGATAGACAAAAAAGGAACGATTGAACAACAGGTTTTTCAATCCATGCAGCGGTTGATTGCCTTGCGTAAATCCTTGCCGGTTGTGGCTGATCTCAAAAATACCCGTTGGCTCGAAGTCCACAACAACTCCGTCATCGGATTCGAACGTTTTCTAGCGGGCGAAAAAGTATTCTTTATATTCAATTTCAGTGCTTCACCGCAGGCGCTAAAGTGGTATGTATTGAACAGCTTTGGTTCTCGTCCAGCTCAAGTGACTGATTTATGGTCGCAGGAAACGTTACAGGTGGGCATGGATCATGAGTACATGCATTTTGCCCCGTATCAATTTAGAATTTTGAAGTAGGTAGAGGCGTGATACCTCGCGTCTTCAACATGCGTTCCAAACAAAAACCTCCCGAGAATTTCTCGAGAGGTTTTGAAGAACCAGAATCAAAATTGTTTTATCCAACCTTAATTTAAAAACTAATAAAACGATCTTATCTAAACTTTTAAACTTAAAAAGTAACCAATTATCAAGTAGCGTTATTTCTTACAAAAATATACCTATTAACTAGTAATGATTAGGCCTTATTCTTTCCTGGAGCGCTCAACAACTTGATTAATTCAGGCAAGTATTGCTCGTATACTTGACGAGGACTTGCGGAATTTTTCACGCAGATCGAGGCTGCTTTACCCACAACTTCACCCATCATACCACATGTCCTCATGACACGTACTGGACCTAAACCAGTCTTGGTAACGCTGATATTACGTCCTGCCATAAATAAGTTTGAAATATTCCGACTGTACAACGTGCGGTAAGGAGCCCAATACAAATTGCCATATTGATATTCTTTTCCACGCGTATAATCAGCTACAAATTCATTCCCCTCAAATCCAGATTTAAACTCTGTTTTGGGCGTATGTAGGTCCACATGCCAAGAACACGGGAATGATCCATCTGAGAATTTCTTCTGAGATTTGAAATCTTCTGCATCTAAAACAACGTCTCCCATCAACCTTCTTGATTCTCTTTTTCCTGCGATATAAGCAGACCAGCCTAAGCGGTGATTGGGATACATTTTATCTACATTTTTGATAGCATCCCACGCACCATACATGGCTCTGAAATTATGATCGCGAATCAATTCAATATCATTGACTTGGTCTTTGTTGAAACCACTCTCCCAATACCACATATTTGCAAATGATTGCAAGCCTTCTTTACCGAAAGTCTTAACACCTTTTCTACCCGGGAATGGCATATCTGTCAAATCTAATGCCCATGGACATCTTGGAAAAGGTTGTGCATAATTGCCCACTTCACATTTTAACGCCAAAGCACTCTTATCCTTGCATTCACACTTGAGAACTTCCTCTTTATTGGTCGCATCAAGCACATTAAACAAATTAGTGCTTCCCATTAAGTTCTCAACTTTATACTCATAATCCGCTCCAGCTTTAAAACCTAACGTCGCATCACCCGTACAATCCGCAAAATAAGATGCTTTTAATTCCAAGTGTTTGGATGTGCGTAAATGCTGAATTACTATTGACGTTATTTTATCTCCTGTTTTCTTAACTTCAATCGCTCGATTCTCAATGAATAACGTAATATTAGGCTCCTGAATTACCTTTTGATATTTCAACTCATCATCGTAGTATTCAGCACTTACCCCATTAAATACTTGACCTGTTCCTTTTGTGATGTCTGGTAAAATCTCTGATACGATATCTCCAATATGTGGATAAGGCTCTTTATTCGTATGACCCTCTGGCCAAACACGAACTTCAGAACTGCCATTGCCCCCAAGTACCGGACGGTCTTGAACAAGCGCCACTTTAGCACCATTTCTTGCGGCTGAAATCGCAGCACAAGTACCAGCTAAACCACCACCAACAACAATAAAATCAAATGAGCCACCAAATTCCGGATTTTCAGGTAATCCATTCAACTTGCGTCTAAATTTAGTCAACGCCTGTATGTCATTCGTAGGCTCAAAATTTAAGTCTTTACAGAATAAAATAGCCTCACATCGACCTTCAAAACCAGTTAAGTCGTGTAGTGCAAGTTTTGCGCTTTTGCCAACTTTTATCGTTTTTCCATCATGCCAATGCCAGTCGGCACTTTTTGTACCAAACACTTCCTTAATAGGCTTGCCATTTACTTTTAACTGAAACTTACCTGGAGCACCTGGCGCATTCCATGGAGCAACCCAGTCTTTGGTACGAACCCAAACACGATATGTCCCTTCTGAAGGAAAAGTTATTGTGGTAGTTGCATCTTCAACAGGAATGCCTAATCCATGGGCCAATAAATAAGGACTGCCCATTCGCTCCATGGATTGTTGGTCTATATTCCAGCCTCCAAATTTTTCAAATTGCTCTGCTTCAACAAAAACAAATTCATTTGAATTTGAATCATATTTTGATCCAAAAGCGTTAGCCATATTACCAGCTAACAACATTAGGCTAGTATTTCCTAATAAGCCTACAAAATTTCTTCTTTTCATAATGGATGAATTTTAAACGAACAAATCACATCTATAATTAATACTAAATAAAATTTAAGTCTTTACCATGGGTTTCGTCTATTGCATAAAAGGCCGCTATGATGACAGGAATACTGAAAAGTTTAGATAATTTATCATAATTTGTCATAAATGTCATCGACGGTAACTCGTAAAAATAAAATGATTAAATCAATTACCTATATGTCAACCAAGTTGTCGCCTCACAATTTTTATCGGCTGAAAAACGAATCCACCGAGCCTGAAAATCAGGAGCAAACGTATATTCAAAAGTTTCATTTGGCTTAACTGATACCTCTTTAAATGTCATCCAAGGGCCATGGCCAATCGGCTCAACTTCGATTTTAAACTTAACTGTTTGGTTTGATTTATGTGAAATTTTCAAGCTTTTTTTATCGTAAAATCCAATTAAATAAGGATCAGATTTCGTGTTTGCTACAACTTGTGAATTTTTCCATGGACCACCTTGACCAAGCGGTTTTCCTAATTTCCAAAGATCATCAATGGTCCCCGCCCAAACTTTTGCTTTCCCATCAGTAGACGTGATTATGTGCTCATTACTTAAATTTCCATGATTAATTCCAGTCATAACTAATAAACCACGATAGGATGCATAATCATGTACGGATAAAGCGTGTGACGCCACAGGTCTAATTTTAGCATATCCATCTGCATTCTCTGCAGGAAGCTCATAAAATGTACCATGTGCATTCAATAAATCACGTTCAGTAGCCACTTCCCGGTCAATACGCATCGATCCCGATTGAATCTTATTCGTGAAGTTCTCGTTCCCTTTTGGCAAACGCCATCTTCTTCCCGCATCGTCCACAACTAAAACAGACGCTTCCTCCACGATAATTGCATCTTTAGAAATTTCAAATTTTGATCGAATAAAATCAGCCGTTTTCGGATCCTCTTTGCGCGTCAAATGCATGGCACTATCCAATTCATAGTAACCTACTTCATTGAATTTACCCTTAGCAAAATCCCCTGCCAAAATTCCAAGTTTCCGACGTTTATCACCAAGGGCATATAAAAGTCCTGCTGAATAGTCATTCCCAGCAATGGGACTAATTCCCGCAAATATTTTATCAGCGCCTGCTACAAATCGCGTATCATCTGTGTAATTAAAATGGACAGTTGCTGTCGTAGATTTATTTGATTTTACCATAATCCACTCACCTACTTCCGTGGACGGAAAAGAAACGCTTGATGAGCTACCTGCTTTCACGACAACGCTTCGAATTTTTTTCCAAATACCTTTCCCCGTTGCATCCACTTCAAAACTAAATATCACATCTTCATCACCCGCATTTGATATCCATGCCATTCGCTTTTGCCAGCCAGCAAATAAGAACGGCTCTGAACTAACATTTGCCTCTATTTTTTCTGAAAGCCATACTGCGCCTTGCGCAGTATTTGGGCCCAATTGGTCCGGAGTCTCGACTGAAGTAAACCACAAATTTGAATTCGATTGACCTGGACCTTCTATATTTCCCTTAGCTTTTCGTTTGTTTAAAAATTCTTTTTGTGCCGAATCGTCACAGCCAAAAACCAAACCGCCTTGCCAACGAGTGAAATCTCCAATCACTTTTAAATAGGCAGAACGGGGACGAATTCCAGTTGAATTTAAGATAGAAAAGGATTGAGGAAAATGCCAAAACATGCCATGCATTGTCATCAAATACTCGGGCATTTCAGGCGTACCTACATCCCGAATACGCGGCCATTCTGTATTCCAGCCGTGCGCACCATCATAACTATGGCTAGCTTTAGGAAGTCTAAAAAAGGACCATTTACCTGACCCTCTTACCCCTACTAATACAGATTTATGATCCCAACCTGTAGCCCAAATAGCATCCATTTCTGGGTTCTTATTTCCATAAATTCCGCCAGGACCAGATACTTCAACAAATTGATTTCGGCGAATCACCTTCCAATCTTTCCCATCCCACTCAGATAATGAACCCGATTCTATGTCAAATTGCTTAAGTGCCTTGTCTCCAGACTCGCCATTATTTGAATATACCATTACGCCCTGACCAGAATAAAGTCCTTTGCCATGGGCACCAGGCAATAATGAACTGCTAGAATTATTGGCTATATCATTCGTCTTTTTTTCTTTTAAGTTGCCGTCTTGATAAAGTAATTTGGTGCTCAGATTATGTACATCTACTTCATAAAAACCTTCCTCCATTGTACCTAAGAGTAATTTGTTTTGTGGATTTTTTAGATCTCTTGCTAAGCCCGTATGTCGCCCAGGAGCTTGAGTGTAAGGAATGGTCCGAACATTACCGCTTGAATTAATCGCATAGGGTCCAATAAATAACTGATTACTTTCCCGGTGAATCATTCGATTCGCTGGAGTTCCTCCAATACTTTCTGGTCGAATCAACCGATCTAACCTTGTGTTAATCTCGTACAACTTATCAGACGAACCAAAAGGCAAATGTGGCCCATATGTGATAACCCATAGCTTATCAGCCCAAGGTACTACAGCACCTGTCCCACATTC
The DNA here is from genome assembly GCF_964796385.1 of Aquirufa sp. Lineage (NCBI taxonomy): Bacteria > Pseudomonadati > Bacteroidota > Cytophagia > Cytophagales > Flectobacillaceae > Aquirufa > Aquirufa sp. Next base: position 18,368 of record NZ_CBAUBA010000040.1, read on the forward strand.
TCCTTCATTATTATAATAAGCTAAATGCGGGTAGATCCCGCTAAATTGAAGATATGATGACTTAGGTAAAGATTGGGCATGTGAATTGATGGCAAATAACCCTACAATTAAACAAGACAACAACGATTTCGATAGTGACATAAAACGAAGATTAACGAGTAAATATTTATTTAAAAGTAAAGTATGCACTTCCAATACAATCTTTATTTGAAACCAACCGAATCCATTTGGGATTAAATGATTCTGAAAAATCTATATTTTTTAATTCATTTGCTTTAACTGTAATCGTTCTATAGGTTTTAAACTCACCATTTCCCACCACATCTGCTTCAATTGAAAATGTAACATCTACATTACTTTTATGCCAAATGTTTAATGATTTATTGTTAAAATTAAAGGTCAAAAATGGATCAGAGGCTACATCTTTTTTGATTTCTGAATCAAGCCAAACCCCTCCCTCTCCTTGCAATTTGCCAAAATTCCACAAGTCATCCGTTTTTCCAAACCATAATCCTGCCTGAGCTTGCCCAGCTAATGGATTATTGTCATAACCACTACTGAAACGCATGGGTGTAGCCTGGTTCCCGCCTAACACAAGCATTCCGCGCCAACTACAAAAATCGGGAATGACGCGTAGGTGAGAGGAAATAGGTTTAATTGCCCAAAGTTGATTTCCGTACGTATGATACCCAATCTCATAAAACAACCCATGACAATCCATAAGAGCTCTTTCTGTTTCTACTTCTCTGATTCGCATCCATTCGGTACAGCTTGTTTCATCAAAAGTGCGGCTTCCTTTGGGTAAGCGATATCTTTTCCACTCTTTAGTTGAAGGGAAATAAACATTCATAAGAACAGATGCCTTGTCCCATCCTGTAGCAATCATAGGTTGACCAAACGCTCCTGCACTCCAAACTTCTGTAAATGCTGTTTTTTCTAAGATTTTCCAAGTGGCACCATCCCACTCAGCCAAACGCCCAGCAGACCATGCGCCATTGTAATCTTTTTCGTTATAACTATTATTCGTGATAACTACCCTACCATGTTTCGTGAATCCAGATTTGAAATGTGGTTTCGAACCAGCGGGTTCCTTCAACTCATTCATCAAATTAAAAAGTTGTTTTGACTTTAATGTGGTAACATCAGCCTCAAAAAACTCTCCTTCCATAGACAAGAAATATACCTTATTGCCAGGGTCTGTTAAATGTGCCATGGTCGCGGAAAGTCTAAAGTTTTTTAGGCCTTCAAAAACCCGAACATTACCCAATGTGTCTATGGCATAGGGGCCAATAATTAATTGATTTGAAGGGGCATGAATAAATCGATTGGCATAAGTCCCGACGATGCTTTCAGCCCTTTTCTTTAATTCCATTTGATCATTTATTTCATACAGACCAGTTCCGGAACCGGATGGAGATAAATGTGCAACGTAAGTTATTACCCAGAGACGATTAGCCCAAGGCATTAAGCCACCCGTACCTGCCTCAGTCCTCGGGCTGTGATTTGCCACCATAGCGAGTTGAGGAAATACACCACTAACGGATGTATTTTTCTGTCCAAATACATGAAGAGGAATAAATACAATTAACAACAAGAGGGAATTAAAGTAAATTCTCATTCGTATTAATTAAAAATAAATGAATAAAAAATAATTAAAATAAGCCCACATTTGATGAATGTGGGCTTAGAATAGAGATTAATACCCTTCGTTTTGCTTCATATTCTTATTAATTTGAATCTCTTGTGTAGGAATTGGCCACAGATATTGACGATTATTCCAGGTAGTTGGAACCAAGTTCCTTATCAGACCTGTTTTTGCCATCTCACTGAAATCAGGTGTCCCATCTTCATCAATTTTAGGTGTACCCGCAAAAAACCAAAGATTTTTATCTACAATTTTTTCTTTTAAATCTTTAGGATCTAGTAACCCATAGATTGGTCGGTTTAAAACTTTTTCAGCTAAACGCCAGCGAACCAAGTCCATGTACCTCACTCCCTCTGCAGCAAGTTCCATTCTCCGTTCCATACGGAGTTGCTTCCTAAGCTGAGCTTGGTTACCATTTTTAATTGCTGGGTAGTTTGCATCTGTTAATGTAACTTTATAAGCCCTAGCTCTAACTAAATTCATAGCGTCTAGAACAGATTTATCGATTTCATTTAATTCAATTTTAGCTTCAGCATACATTAATAGAATATCAGCATAGCGTATAATTATTTGTTCTGGCGCTATTCGTCTTCCATTTTGTAACCACGAATCGTCTATTCCTTTTTTCCAAACTAGCCCATTAAATGAGGCAAATTGGGCATTTGCGCGGTTATCATTATTAGTTACTTTAGAATTACTGCTTAACCTAGTTACCTGTATTGCAGTTGGATTAGGATCGTAAATAAATCCTAAATGAGCTGTTCCAAATTCAACAATAGTTGCCGTACAACGAGGATCTCTATTTTTAAATGGATTTCTTGGGTCATAAAGTGGTGAAACATCAATGGTATTTCCATCTTTACACAGATAAGAACAAAATAAATCCCATGTTGGATTCGCTGCCGCGAATCCACCTGAGTTTCGTGTAATCTTATCTGAGGTTGGCCCAATTGTTATATTTAACTCCAAAGAACGTGGAATTGAAAATATAACCTCCTTGGAGTTCTTTGTACTCTGAAGAAATAAATTTGCATAATCACTATGTAGTTCGTATTGACCCAAATCCATACAAGCTTTTGCTGCTTCAGCTGCAACTCGATAATCTTTTTCATATAAAGCATGCCGCGCTTTTAACGCCATTGCACTTCCTCTACTCACTCTTTTTACTGCTGAGGTAGGATACGAAAGGGGTAAATTTTTGATAGCAAAATCAAAATCCTCGTAAATTTTAGCAGTTACTGTTTTTTTGTCTGTTCTTCCTATCGCATAGGCCTCCTCGATACTAATTACATTATCGCTGTAGACAACATCTCCGAATTTAGTTACCAACTTGGAATATTGAGCTGCTCGATGAAAGCGAGCTTCTGCTAAATAAACGTCCAACTTAGCTTGTGACACTTTACTCTTAGTTTCTGCACTATTCAAAGCCGAAATTGCTCGATTAGCTCTTGCAATCGCTTTGTAACAGTCTCTCCACAGATTAGTAGAAAATACAGACTGACTTGTTACCGTTCCTGCTTTTATTTGAGACAGCGACTGACGGTAAAAACCATCATCTGACAAAAAACTATTATTAGTGCCATCTTCGTCCCATTGCCACCAATCAATACGGTAGAGGTCATTAAGAGCGAGTTGTATTTCAACTTCGTTAGAGTACCATTTATCAGCAGAAGGCTCAGCTAATGGGTACAAATCCAATGAATTTTGGCAGGACGCTAATATAAGTAAGCTTAAGACTGCACTATATATTTTTGCTTTCATGATATTGAAATTTTAAAAATTAAAAACTAATATTAAATCCACCCATAACAGTTGATACGGTACCTATTCCTTCAGGATCCCATCCTTTTAGGTATTTGTTTGCGGTAAAAATATCAGTGGCATTCACAAATATTCGTATGTTTTTAGACATGATTTTTTGCGAAATTCTAGCAGGAACAGTATATCCGATTGTAATATTCTTTAATCGGAAATAACCACCATTAAATAACCAAAAGTCTGACATGGCTCTATTTAGTCCTTTATTTGTCTCCGTAAATCTTGGATATTTAGCTGCTAAATTTTGCTCAGGCGTATTATTCAAACTCCAAGTACTTCCTCCATCTAAATAAACCGGAAATACTCCCCAGTTTTCTGCATTATAGTCTGTAAATGAAAGGTTAGACACAGCTTGATAGCCAATACCTTGGAAGGTGATCCCTAAGTCAAATCCTTGGTAATCCAGTTTTATATTACCGCCGTACATCCATTGAGGCTGTGATCCTCCCAATAATACACGGTCATATTCCGGCGATATTTTACCGTCTGGCACCCCATTAGGACCACTTATGTCCGTGTATTTGATATCGCCAACTTTTACATTATTACTTAGCTTGGCCGAATTAGTTACCTCCTCTTGCGTTTGATAAATTCCAGCTGCACGATATCCATACCATTCATCAAATTCACTTCCTAATTTTTTAATTCTATCACCTAAGAATTCTGTTCCCCCTAAGTCTCCCATGATTGATTTGAATTGCGAAAGATTTGCAGAAACTGAATACCTTAATTTCCCGATGTTATCCGTCCATCCCAAATCTAAATCGATACCTTTCGTTGTCATTATCCCCGTATTTTGATTTGGGTTTTCAAAACCTACGAAAATGGGAATTTGTAAGGCGAGAAGCATATCCTTGGTTTCTTTAAAATAGCCATCTACGGTCAACTTCAAACGATTCTTCATGAAATATGCATCAAAGCCGACATCCGTTGAACTAGTTTTTTCCCATGAAATATCTTTGATTGCATATTGAATTTGAGCTGCTGTTTGTTGCGCATTAACGATGTTGTTTTGGAAAAACAGGGCATTGCCAAAACTCATAATACCGATTGACGGATAATTACCAATTCGCTCATTTCCAAGTGAACCCCATGAAGCACGCAACTTTAGAAATGAAAGAACATCTTGTGATTTCATGAAAGACTCCTCACTCACTACCCAACCCGCAGATATCGATGGAAAAACTCCCCAACGATAATCTTCATTAAATCTTGAAGAGCCATCCCGACGAATATTAGCTTGCACTAAATATTTGTCTTTGTAACTGTACGTTGCGCGTCCAAAATAAGAGCGATAAGCTGTTTCGAATGCAGTACCAAAATTATCGCGCAATGCAGCCGGACCTTGATTCAAGAAAGGATATGTATCGAAAAGGTACTGGTCACGCGAAGCACCCATGGATTCTGACTTAGAATAAAAATTTTCGTAACCTGCTAAAACTGTAAAATCGTGGTTTCCAATAGTTTTTAGATAATTAGCTAAAAGCTGGGTAGTCAAATTAATATTTGTTGATCTATTTTCATCCAAGCGTGTAGTCAAACCACCACTTATTAGCGTGGCAACAAACTGATTTGGATTATCCGAGGCAAAAGCATCAACTCTTTTATTGAATCTTTTTTGATAATCAAAATCAAAAATAGGCGCAAGAATAGCTGACAATTTTAGCCCATCAATGGGTTTAATATCCAATCCAATTCTTCCACCCACTTGGTTGAAATTATTATCATTTGTACCACCATATTTAATCTTCGCATAGACGTTTTCTCCTGCTTTACCATCTGCAATTCGACCATCCGCCCAAAGTGCTGGGTAAATAGGTGATGAAATTCGTACCCTTCCCAACGGATCATTCGCAGTTGGATCAGTTGTATTCGTTCGTTTAAAATTAATATCAAGTGTACCACCGATGTACTTGTTAATCGTAAAGTCATTATTTGATCGAACAAAAATTCGACCGTAGTCTTTGTTTTCATAGAAACCTCCTAGCTTCTCATAACGTAAAGAAACGCTTGACTTAACAAATTGCGAACCAGCGATAACGCTTATACTATGCGCCTCTCTCGGTGCTCTTTTGTTTAGTGTCAAAGCCATCCAGTCCGTATCAGGATATCTATCAGGATCAGAAATATGTTTTTGATTGTAATCCTTTACTAAATCTTGACTGAATGTTGGAAATTTATTAGCTCCATTACCTGCATCGTTCCAACGAAGTTCATTGACAAGTTCCATATACCTCAATGAACGCATATATTCAGGCAACTGTGTAGGCATATCTACTCCATTTTCGTAACTATATTGAATAGATGCCTGGTCAGTTTTAGCTCGTTTGGTTGAAATCAAAATTACACCTGAAGCAGCTCTAGAGCCATAAATTGATGCCGAAGCAGCATCTTTTAAAACCGAGAGAGACTCAATATCATTCGGGTTGACTTGATTTACATCAGCAACTGGAACACCATCGACAATTACTAA
>NZ_CBAUBA010000041.1:0-22020 GCF_964796385.1 Aquirufa sp.
GCAAAGGCAATATATTGATGTGCCTTATCTGTTGGAATGCTCGTTCCATCAGTTTGAAAAAACTCAACTTTCCCGTGGGTAGGTAATGAAAATTGGGCTAAAATCTTTAATAAGGTGCTTTTTCCGGTGCCATTGGGCCCTACTAGCGCATAAGACTTACCTGAGGAATATGTCCCACGTAGTTTTTTGAAGATCCATTCTTTACGGAATTTTTTCTCAACATCAGTTGCAATGATCTTCATAGGCTATTTACCCTTTCATGATGCCACGTTCGGAATCGCGAACGAAATTGATTATTTCATCGCGGTAGGCCGATGCGGGAATATGTTCTTCGATTTGCGTAAGTGCTTCTTGGTTATTTAATCCCTTTTGGTAAATGTAGCGATAGGTTTCTTGGATCTCAGCAACTTGCTCATCGCTAAATTCACGTCTACGTAACCCTATGGAATTGATTCCTGCATAAGAAAGTGGTTCACGCCCAGCTTTCGTAAATGGTGGTACATCTTTGCGGACTAAAGATCCGCCTGAAATCATGACATGCCGACCAATGTGCGCGAATTGGTGTACAGCTGAAGAACCACCTATGATTGCATAATCACCCATAATTACATGGCCAGCTAATTGCACGGCATTTGCTAAAATACAGTGATTGCCGATTTGGCAATCATGCGCTACATGGACATAAGCCATGATTAGGCAGTTTTGACCGATCACCGTTTTAAGTTTGTCGGCCGTTCCACGATTAACCGTTACGCATTCACGAATGGTTGTGTTATCGCCAATCTCAGCAGTTGTCGTTTCGCCACCAAATTTTAAATCCTGTGGTATCGCTGATATAACGGCACCTGGGAAAATGCGCACATTTTTACCGATTCGGGCTCCTGGATAGATGGTTACATTGGAACCAATCCACGTTCCGTCTCCTATTTCAACATCAGCATGAATGACTGAAAAAGGCTCAATGGTTACATTGGTGCCAATTTTAGCTTCTGGATGGATGACAGAAAGTGTTTGCATATAATTTACCTAAGATTTTTTAACAAGACTTGCTGTCATTTCAGCCTCGCATACTACTTGGCCAGAAACGTATGCTTTACCGATCATTTTGGCAATACCTCGACGAATCGGTGCCGTTAATTCACATTTAAAGATGACGGTATCACCGGGAATGACTGATTTTCGGAATCGGCAGTTTTCGATGCCAACTAAATAAGGCCAGTAATTTTCGGGATCTGGTACGGAACTTAATACTAAAATACCACCTGTTTGCGCCATCGCCTCGATTTGCATAACGCCTGGCATGACCGGATTATTGGGAAAGTGTCCCATGAAATAATTCTCATTCATGGTTACATTTTTCACGCCGATTACACTATTGTCGTCCAAATAAATGATTTTATCAATCATTTGAAAAGGATAACGATGGGGGAGTAATTCGTAGATTCGCTGATGTGAGAAGATCGGAGGCTGCTTTTGATCGTAAATAGGAACATTATTTTTCTCCGCTTCTAACATTAATTTCTTAATCTTTTTAGCCAATTCTATATTGGATGCATGACCTGGACGGGACGCTAAAATCTGCGCTTTGATCGGTCGGCCTACTAACGCCAAATCTCCCATCACATCCAATAATTTATGGCGTGCCATTTCATTTGAGTAATGCAAACTGGTATTGTTCATGATACCGGCATCTTTTGAAATGGAAACTTGTGGTTTGCCTAGAACTTTGGAAATATGACCTAATTCTGCTTCGGTGTAATCGCGATCTGCGATGACAATGGCGTTATTTAAATCCCCTCCTTTAATCAAACCTGAATTATAAAGTGCTTCTAACTCATGCACAAAACAGAAAGTCCGGCACATGGAGAAATCTTTTTCAAATTGGGACACATGCGATAGGTTGGCATGTTGGCTCGACAAAAACTTCGAATTATAATCCACCATTACCGCGATGCGGTAATCGTTTAGTGGCAAAGCTGCTAATTCAATTCCTTTATCTAAGTCTTTAAATCGCACTTCTTCAGGTAATTCAAAGAATTTACGGTGTGCTTCTTGTTCAATAGGTTCGGCATCGCGTAAGGCTTCAACGAATTTTATTGAGCTTCCATCCATGATTGGAGGTTCGGGCCCATCTAATTGAATTAAAATATTGTCAATTTCAAGACCTACCATGGCAGCTAAAACATGCTCAACGGTATGGATACGCGCACCATTATGTTCGATTGTCGTACCACGCGACGTATCTACTACATAGTCGACATCAGCATCTGCGATCGGCTGACCCGGTAAATCTACGCGTTGGAATTTAATTCCGTGATTTGCTGGAGCTGGCAAAAATGTCATATTTGCTACGACACCTGTATGCAAGCCTACGCCGGATAAGGATACTAATTTGGTAATGGTATGTTGCTTATTATACATAAGAAAGTAAGCCTATTTAATATTTTTTATTTGATCAAATAATTCGGGTAGTCGGCGAATTAACGCACTTCTTTTTAAGTATTCTGCATTATTCATGGCCGGATAGCCACCTAGTGTTTGTCCGGGTAGCTTGACCGATTTAGTTATTCCTGCACGTCCCATGATAATGGTTTTTGGTGCGATAACAAGGTGTCCAGCTATTCCTGCTTGGCCTGCAATAAGGCAATATTCGCCTATTTTTGACGAACCAGAAATGCCCACCTGAGATGCAATGGCAGTATGTGCACCTATTTCTACATTATGAGCAATTTGAACTAGATTATCGATTTTGACACCTGTACGAATGAACGTAGAACCCATGGTTGCGCGATCTATCGTGGTATTTGCGCCTATACTGACGTTATCTTCAATGACCACATTTCCAAGTTGGGGAATTGCTTTGAACGATCCATCTGCTTGTGGTGCGTGCCCGAAGCCATCGGAACCGATTACCGCATTGGAATGAATGACTACATGATTGCCAATGATCGTGTCGTTGTAAATTACAACACCCGGATAAATGATGCAATTTTCGCCTATGTGTACGTTTTTGCCAATGCTAACGCGGTCGTGAATGCTCGTATTGTCTCCTATGCTTGAATTGGAGTTGATGAAAGCGAATTGGCCAACAAATATTGATTTACCTAGTTTGACACCTGCGGCGATAGCGGATTGCGATTGAATGCCTGTTTCGCGTTCAGCTGTCATTTCTTGGTATTTCTGTAATAGGATTGTAAATGCCACATAGGGGTCATCTACGCAAATGAGAGTGGTTTTAACAGCTTGTTTTAATGCCAAATCTTTGGAAACAATGACAGCTGTGGCATTGGTTTCGTATAAATATGATTCGTATTTGGGATTTGAAAGAAAGGATATACTTCCAGCTTTGCCTTCTTCGATTTTGTCAAAGCCTGTAATGAATAGAGAACCATCGCCTGATACTGTGCCTTGGAGGATTGTCGCTATTTGGTCAACAGTAAATTTCATGCGTGATGAATATTGGCTTAGGTGAAAAATATCAATTTAAGAACTCAATTCGCCTTGCAAATATACGCTCTTTGGGCAACAAAAATAGTATTTTTTTACAATCTTACTTAATGCTTGGATGGTTGGTAAATCAGAAGCCTCTGCTAACTCGACCACTTGCCCTAGTTTATCGACGATCTTGATGGTATTATCGCCTTGCACATACGCTGAATTGCTGGTTGTACCTTCGACAACAAAGTAAGACAACTCCTCTTCGTTTATTTTAAGGCGCTGTGTAATTTCTTGGGCAAGCTCGGTACGCTTCGATTTTGGGATAGGTTGCGTGCCCAATTTGCAGGTGAACAGTCGGCGCGAGAGGAAATCACCACATAATCGCGACAGAATAGGGTCCGTTGCATGCTTCCATTCTTTGATGGCGGCCCATACATCGTGATCGTCTAAATCCGTGAAAGCAAGCCATAGTTTATCGGTGCTTGCAAACTCTTCCCAGGTATAATCTTTCTTGAGGAAAGTCATGAGGGCGGAGGTGCATGTTAGTTTTTTACCCTCGTTCATGAGGGTTTTGGCCCGACGAAGTATTTGGATTAACATGGTTTCTGCGGCGATGGCTGTTTTGTGTAAATACACTTGCCAATACATCAGTCGGCGCGCCATTAAGAAATTTTCGATCGAATAAATTCCTTTTTCTTCCATCACCAAATTCTCGTCTTGCAGGTCAAGCATACTCAATAGGCGTTCGGAACCAATAAATCCTTCGCGTACGCCTGTATAAAACGAGTCACGGGAAAGGTAATCGAGACGGTCAACGTCCAGTTGGCTCGAAATCAATTGATGAAAAAATGGTCGTTCGTATTTTCCGCTAAACATATCGATGGCTAGCGTTAATCTGCCATCAAAATGTTCGTTCAGCTTTTTCATGAGGAGGTTGGATATCTCTTCGTGGTGAACGTGATTGAGTAGGGTATATTCTAGTACGTGTGAAAAAGGACCGTGGCCTACATCGTGCAAAAGTATAGCGATAGCGGCGGCTTCTTTTTCTTGGTCGGTGATCGTATAGCCTTTCGCTTGCAGATTCGCGAGTGCTTGATCCATTAGGTGCATGGCGCCGAGGGCATGGTGAAAACGGGTATGGTGAGCACCTGGATAGACAAATTCAGCAAGACCTAGTTGCTTGATTCGTTTAAGTCGCTGCACAAAAGGATGATCAATCAACTTGAGGATGAAGGGGTTATTGATCTTGATGAACCCGTAAATAGGGTCGTTAATAATTTTCGTTGGAAACATACACGTTAAAATATTACCCCAAATGTAGTTAGAAAGCCAATAATTAATTAATTTTGCACCACATTAGTTTTAGCTAATGCGGACTTGTAGCTCAGTTGGTTAGAGCACCTGACTCATAATCAGGGGGTCCATGGTTCGAGCCCATGCTGGTCCACGAAGACACTCATCTGAATAGGTGGGTGTTTTTTTTAGACGCTAGACGTCAGACTCTAGACGTCAGACCGATATAAATAAATATACGGCATCTCTAATGTCTAGCGTCTAACGTCTAAAGTCTAGATTGCGTCTATTTTTATTGATAACTCCACTTTTCCGCCTAATCCTAGTTCGACAATCTTTTGTAGCGTGGATAAGCGGACTTCTTTGATGTCATTTTCTAGCTTAGAAATATATGATTTCGTGGTTCCAGCTTTTTGAGCTAGTTCTTCTTGGGTAAGGCCTGCTTTTTTACGTGCTTCTTGCAATAAGATTCCCAACTTGAAATTTTCAAATCCCTGATCCAGTTTATCTCGTTTTTGAGTTCCTTTTGGACCATAATGTTTGTTGACAAATTGATCTAAAGTAGTTGTATTAGTTTTCGTTTTCATTTTCATTTTCATAAGCTTGTTTAATAGATATTGCCTTGTCAATTTCTTTTTGAGGTGTTTTTTGTGATTTCTTCTGAAATCCATTGATGAGAACAATCAACTTGCTCTCATCGAAAAAACAGAAAATTCGAAAAATTTCTGAACTGTATTGAATTCTTATTTCGTAAAGCCCCTTCCTTCCAGTTATGTGTTTTATATATTTTTCTGGAATTTGATTATGCGACTCGATCAATCTGATTGTTCAAATGATTTTATCTTGAACCTTTCTATTTTGAGCCAGATAAAACTCTTCGAAATAATGCTTGTAAAATCTATTGTTTAATTTTGTCCAATAAAATGGGTGCACCTCACACCTCGCGACTTTTAACTCCGGACTTTCGACTCCGGACTTATTTCTGACGTCCAGCGTCTGACGTCTAGCGTCTAGCTAACGTCTAGCATCTGACGTCTAGCGTCTAGCTAACGTCTAGTGTCTATAGAAAAAGCTAAATAACTATTCCCCTTCTTCGTCCCCAATTTCGTACCTCCACAAGCAATGACGATATACTGTTTCCCGTTTACTTGATAGGTGGCAGGTGTCGCGAATCCGGCGGCGGGAAGTTGTGTTTTCCAGAGGAGTTTGCCTGTGTGCCGATTGAAAATGCGGAACATACCATCTTTACTTGCGGCAATCATGAGCAAGCCGTTTTCCGTGATGATGGGACCTCCATAATTTTCCGTGCCGGTGTTTTTGATATTTTTGTTGGCCAACAAAGGTTCATCGCCAAACGGTATTTTCCAAAGGTATTTTCCCGTATTCATGTCAATGGCCTGAAGTGTTCCCCAAGGCGGTCCGATTGCCGGCAATCCTTGAGTATCTAAAAACTTGTTGTAACCCGTTATGCGGTAAGGAAGTACGGGGGTTTTTCCTTTGGTGGACACCACCTCTTTGGTTGTTTCTCCTGCTAAAAAATTAACTAATTCCTCCCGCGTTGCTTGATCAATTTGGGGAAATCCGGGCATCATTCCTTTGCCCTGAGTAATGATTTGACTCAAAAACACCTTGTTTCTGCGTTTGAATACCTCCGTGAGACTTGGGTATCCACTTGCTGGATTCCCTTGTAATTTATCCCCATGGCATGAGGCACAATACTGCGCGTATGTTTTTGATGCGGTCGGGGATGTCTGTTTGGTAGACACCATCGTTAGTATCCATGGCATCTCATTACTATTAATATATACAATTCCTTTTTTAGGATCTGCGCCCGCTCCGCCCCATTCGGCACCCCCATCAAAACCCGGCAAAATCAAATTGCCTTGTAGGGTAGGTGCTGCATGCCATCCCTTTTCGATTTGGCTAAATTTTTGACGGAGTTCTGATTGATTGTTGGCATACGGATTAATGTCTTTCGCCGTTATTTCGTCCGACTGCCTTGCGTACGGTTTAGGTAAAGTGGGCATCGGTTGTGTTTTCCAAGCGTGTTCGCCCACGAGGGTTGAACCTTTTACCGGTCGTTCAATAATCGGGAAAAGTGGTTTCCCTGTAACACGATCAAAACAAAATACATAGCCTTGTTTCGTGACTTGAACCACTGCATCCACTGGTTTTCCACGATGAATCACGGTAATTAAATTAGGAGGTGCCGGTAAATCTCGATCCCAAACATCATGATGTGTTGTTTGAAAATGCCAAAGCCTCTTGCCTGTTCGCGCATCTAGCGCCAAAAGGCAATTGGCAAATAAATTACTCCCTTTTCTGTTCCCGCCATAAAAATCAAATCCCGCTGAGCCTGTCGGAACATATAGAATACCACGTTTCTCATCTAAAGCCATGCCCGACCAATTATTAGCTGCGCCTGTGTACTCATTTTTATAGGCATCTTTTGGAAAGGTTTCATATCCATATTCACCTGGATAGGGGATCGTATGAAATGTCCAAGCAACTTTTCCCGTGTAAATATCATAGGCGCGAATATCGCCTGGTGCCGCGTCAGCTCCCTCCGAAAGGCGCAACGGCATGACGATTATATTCTCAAAAACAGTTCCTGGTGTATTCGAAATAATGAATTTATTTTGCGCGATGGCAGGTAATCCGGTATGTAAATCTACTTTTCCCTTGTTGCCAAATGTGTCAATGGGCTTTCCTGTTTTCGCATCTAAAGCCCAGAGATTGGGGCCAACGGTATAGAGTATACGACCTTTGGCAAAACTAACACCGCGTGAAGTACTTGCCCCGTTTTTCAACGGATCCCCAAATCGCCAGATTTCTTTCCCTGTAGCAGCATCCAAGGCAAAGGCCTGCACGGATGCGGAAACCCCGTATAAAACTCCATCCACGATGATGGGATTCGCCTGTATTTGGCCTGAATCTGGTAAAGAATAGGTCCATGCAACTTGCAAATCTTTGACATTTTCAGGTGTGATTTGATTTAATGTGGAGTAATGATTCCGATCCGGACCACCCAAATATGAGGCCCACTGGGTGTAATCTGTGTCTTTTTGCATCCAAGCAAGGAGTGCGAGTGCAATGAGAAGCGAAAGTGGGAAATGTAATTTCATAGGCCAACTGTCCTACTATATCTAAGGACTGTTATTTTGAATATTAAAATAGATTTGTAGCTTGCTTTCAAATCTAGACCTTGAAATTTATGAAAATTCTGTTTCAGAAATTGTTCGACTCGAACTTTTTTATTTTTTCCAACTGAAGCTTCTATCTTTTTTGTGCACATTTAGATTTAGAAAAATTTAATTACAGCTCTAATTATAAGGTATGGGATCGTTATTGGGATTATTTTTTCATTCATTGGGTGGTTTCGCCTCAGGCTCATTTTACATACCCTATCGAAAAATTCTTGTGTGGTCTTGGGAGAGTGCTTGGCTTGTTGGCGGTGTATTTTCCTGGTTGATTGTACCCATAATTGCCGCTTATTTAACTATTCCAGATTTTATGGTGATTATCCAACAAGTTGATTCGGATGTATTTTTCTGGACGTTTACGTTCGGAATTTTGTGGGGAATTGGAGGCTTGACTTTTGGATTAGCGATGCGCTATTTGGGTATGTCGCTGGGTATGTCTATTGCCTTGAGTTTGTGTAGTATTTTCGGAGCGTTGGTTCCGCCCATTTACCGTGAATTTGCGGGTGTAAAAGGTGACACGATTTCGCATATTGTGGGTAGTTCAGGTGGTCAGGTTGTTTTGCTAGGTATTTTGGTATGTGTTTTTGGTATCTATTTATGTGGTAAGGCGGGCATGATGAAAGAGGGGGAATTATCTACAGAACAAAAGCAGGAAACAATTAAGGAGTTTAGTTTAATGAAGGGATTGATTGTGGCGACGATTTCAGGATTGTGTAGTGCATGTTTTAATTTTGGGATAGAGGCGGGAAAAGATATGGCGGGTGCCGCTGTGGCCAATGGCTGTGATCCCTTGTTTCAAAATAATGTTATTTTTATCGTCGTACTTTGGGGTGGTTTTTTAACCAATTTCGTGTATTGTATGTATTTGAATTTTTCGAATAAGACTTTTGGTGATTATTTGAATGCCAAAGCACCGCTTCGAATGAATTATTTATTCGCGGCAGTTGCCGGGACGACCTGGTTTTTGCAGTTCTTTTTTTATGGAATGGGGGAAAGTAAATTAGGTAATGGTGCTAGTTCATGGATTTTGCACATGGCAACCATCATTATGACTTCTAATTTTTGGGGCTTATATTTTAAAGAGTGGAAGGGTGTTTCATTTAAAACCTTTCGAACGGTGATATCAGGTATCTTGGTAATTTTGATTTCGGTTATCATCGTAGGTATAGGTAATTCCATGACTGATTAACTATGTTAAAACTGATTAATATTGATGTATTTTCCTCAACGCCCAAATATCGGCAGTTGGCAAATTCCATTATCAAAGGAATCCAATCTGGTCAGATTAAACAAGGTGATGTTCTACCTTCGATTAATGAATTAAGCTTTGAGCATTATATTTCGCGGATTACGGTGGAGAAGGGATATAATTATTTGAAGTCCTTGGGTATCGTAGAATCGGTTCGAGGCAAGGGCTTTTTCGTGAGCGTCGGCGGCGTCCCCCCTAATTTTCGCATCTTTTTGTTATTCAATAAGTTATCTGTTCATAAAAAAATTATTTATGATTCCTTTGTGGCCGCTATGGGGCCTGGGGTAGGTATTGACTTTTACATTTACAATAATGATTTTAATTTATTCAAGCGAATTGTATCGAAGCGTGAATTAGACTATTCTCATATTGTTATTATTCCTCATTTCATGGAGGGTGACTCCATCGCGGTTGATTTCATTAATTCGTTGCCGAAGGATAAACTCATTTTGGTGGATAAATTAATTCCGGGTATTCAAGGTTCGTATGGTGCCATTTATGAGGATTTTGAAAATGATATTTATAAAACGTTGGTGGAAGCGAAAGATGCACTAATGAAATACCAAAAAGTGCAACTTGTGTTTCCGCTATCTAGTTATTATTCCATTGAAATCTTACGTGGTTTTGAGCACTTTTGCCGTGACTTTGCATTTGAGTTTGCTGTCGTGGAACATGCTGAGCCTGAAGCGGGTAGCGTTTACATAATGGTTATGGAAGATGATTTAATAGATATATTGGATAAAATCAAAGAAAAAAACCTAACGCTTGGTAAGGAAGTAGGGTTGATTTCTTATAATGAAACTCCGATCAAGCGACTCTTATTTGAGGGAATTTCAACGATATCTACTGATTTCGTAAAAATGGGCGAAACGGCAGCTGAGCTAGTGATTACCAATTCGCGCACAAAGATTACAAATCCATTCTCTTTCATTCGCCGCGCATCCTTGTAAGACGTGGTATTTACCAAATTTTATTTGGTAAAATTCTAATTTGGCAGTCCTATATCTTTGTATTTTCGGTAAAATAATAGCATTTTTGTAGCTTAATTTTAGTTAGAGCGCTTACATATTTAAATTATAGAAATGAGTAATTCTCCAAAAACCTTGTTTGATAAAGTTTGGGATTCCCATGTGATTCGGAAGATTGAAGATGGTCCGGATGTTTTCTTTATTGATCGTCATTTTATTCATGAGGTAACCAGTCCGGTTGCTTTTTTAGGTTTAAAAACACGTGGTATAGGTGTTATGTATCCTGAGCGTACGTTTGCAACGGCTGATCATAATACGCCTACAATTAACCAACACCTTCCTGTTGAGGATGCGTTATCGGCGAATCAATTAAAGCAATTAGCCACTAATTCTGCTAAGCATGGAATTACACATTGGGGTTTAGGTGATCCTAAAAATGGTATTGTGCACGTAGTAGGACCTGAAAATGGGATTACTTTGCCTGGATTTACGATTGTTTGTGGTGATTCACATACGTCAACTCATGGCGCGTTTGGTGCGATTGCATTTGGCATAGGTACATCAGAAGTTGAGATGGTTTTATCTTCTCAATGTATTATGCAACCTAAGCCTAAAAAGATGCGCATCAACGTAAATGGTGTTTTAGGAAAAGGTGTTACGCCCAAAGACGTCGCTTTATATATTATTTCAAAGTTGACAACATCCGGTGCGACAGGTTATTTCGTTGAATACGCGGGCGATGTGTTTGAAAATATGTCGATGGAAGGTCGAATGACGGTTTGTAATTTAAGTATTGAGATGGGGGCCCGTGGTGGAATGATTGCACCAGATCAGACGACATTCGATTATATCGAAGGACGTGAGTTAGCTCCTAAGGGTTCAGATTGGGATACGCAATTAGCTTATTGGAAAACATTAAATACTGACCAAGGAGCAACTTTTGACGAAGAAATTAATTTTAATGCTGCTGATATTGAGCCGATGATTACCTACGGAACTAATCCGGGAATGGGTATGGGTATCTCGAAGCATATTCCAAAAGCTACAGATGTAGAAGGTGGAGTAGCCACATATGCGAAGTCATTAGATTACATGGGATTCTCGGAGGATGATTCGATGATCGGCAAGCAAGTTGATTACGTGTTTATTGGTTCGTGTACCAATGGTCGGATTGAAGACTTTAGAGCGTTTGCATCGATTGTTAAGGGACGCAAAAAAGCGGATCATGTGACGGCTTGGGTAGTTCCAGGTTCACATATTGTGGAAGCACAAATTAAGGAAGAAGGTATTTTGGATATATTGACGGAGGCGGGATTTGTGTTGCGCCAACCGGGTTGTTCGGCATGTTTAGCCATGAATGATGATAAGATTCCAGCTGGAAAATATGCGGTCAGTACATCGAATCGTAATTTTGAAGGCCGACAAGGCCCTGGATCTCGTACGTTATTGGCAAGTCCATTAGTAGCTGCTGCGGCGGCAGTGACCGGAGTTGTGACAGATCCAAGACAATTTTTACAAGAATAAAAAGAGAGCAATATGGCTTACGATAGTTTTAGTGTTTTGACAAGTACGGCGGTTCCCATGCCTATTGAGAATGTGGATACCGACCAAATCATCCCAGCGCGTTTCTTGAAAGCAACGGAGCGTACAGGTTTCGGTGATAATTTATTTAGAGATTGGCGTTACGATAAAAACGATCAGCCTAAGGCGGATTTCGTTTTGAATAACCCAACCTATTCAGGAAAGATTTTGGTGGGAGGGAAGAACTTCGGTTCAGGATCTTCACGTGAGCATGCAGCTTGGGCGATTTATGACTACGGTTTTCGTTGTGTTGTATCGTCTTTCTTTGCAGATATTTTTAGAGGTAATTCGATTAACGTAGGTATTTTGCCAGTTCAAGTTTCACCTGAATTTTTGCATCAAATTTTTGAAGCCATTGAAAAAGATGCTAACTCTGAATTAGTAGTGGATTTACCAGCGCAAACAATTACGATTGCGTCAACAGGTGCTTCGGAATCTTTTGAGATTAATGGCTACAAGAAACATAATTTATTAAATGGTTTCGACGACATTGATTACCTACAAGCGATGAAATCAGAGATCGCAGCTTTTGCAACTAATCGCTAATCAGATGCGTCATATTGAAATCATGGATACCACCCTTCGGGATGGGGAGCAGACAAGTGGTGTATCTTTTTCAGCTACCGAGAAGTTAACAATTGCCCAATTGTTATTGACTGAATTAAAGGTCGATCGCATTGAGATTGCGTCAGCGCGTGTCTCTGAAGGTGAATTTCAAGCGGTAAAAAAAATCACATCCTGGGCCAATTCAGTTGGTTATCTAGATCGTGTCGAAGTTCTGACATTTGTGGATGGTGGTACTTCAGTCCAGTGGATGGCAGATGCGGGAGCGAAGGTGATGAATTTATTGACTAAGGGGTCATTGAATCATTTACAACACCAATTGAAAAAAACGCCGGAACAGCATTTTGCTGAAATCGAAGAAACTATTCGGTTGGCAATTTCAAATGATCTTTCTGTTAATGTTTACTTAGAGGATTGGAGTAACGGCATGCGTAATTCGAAGGATTACGTATTACAATATTTAGACTTTTTGACTCAATTACCCATAAAGCGTGTTTTACTACCTGATACGTTAGGTGTGTTAACACATTGGGAAACAGCAGCTTATGTAAAAGAGTTGGTTGATCGTTATCCCACTACCCATTTTGATTTTCATGCACATAATGATTATGATTTAGGTACAGCGAATGCCTTAGAAGCTGTCCGAAATGGTGTGCATGGTTTGCATTTGACGGTTAATGGCATGGGAGAACGCGCAGGTAATGCGCCTTTAGCTTCTGTGATTGCGGTATTAAATGATTACCAGAAAGACATCAAAACGTCCGTTTGCGAAAAATCATTATACACCGTAAGTAAGTTGGTGGAATCTTTTTCTGGTTTCCGAATCCCCGTAAACAAGCCAGTGGTAGGTGAAAACGTATTTACCCAAACAGCTGGGATCCACGCAGATGGAGACAAAAAGAACAATCTATATTTTAATGAATTGATGCCGGAGCGTTTTGGCCGTGCGCGTAAATATGCGTTGGGTAAAACATCTGGAAAAGCAAATATTGAGAATAACTTGTCGGCACTAGGCATTCAGTTATCCGACCAAGATTTAAAGAAAGTTACTCAGCGCATCATTGAATTGGGTGACCGAAAAGAGGTTGTTACGCAAGATGATTTGCCGTATATCATTTCGGATGTATTGGATTCTAATACAATTGAAGAACGTGTTCAGGTATTGAATTATGTGTTAACGCATTCCAAAGATTTACGTCCTTCTGTGACTCTAAAGATTTCCGTTGATGGAGAGATATTTGAGGAGCATGCGCAAGGGGATGGTCAATATGATGCATTTATGCATGCATTGGCTATTATTTTCGAGAAAAAGGGACAGAAATTAGCGCAATTGACCGACTATGCTGTTCGTATTCCTCCTGGAGGAGAATCAGATGCGTTGTGCGAGACGATTATTACGTGGTCATTTAATGGGCGCGAGTTAATCACACGTGGCTTAGATAGTGACCAAACTGTGTCTGCCATTAAGGCGACACAAAAAATGTTGAATTTGATTTAATTTATATCATGGCAAAAAAACATATCCTAATTGTTCCAGGTGATGGAATTGGACAAGAAGTAACGGAAGTAGGTAAAAAAGTATTAGAGAAAATTGCGGCTAAATTTGGTCATGATTTTACGTATGATGAGGCATTAATTGGTCACGTGGCGATTGAGGCGACAGGAGATGCATTACCAGCGGAGACCTTGGAAAAAATGAAGGCTTCGGATGCTGTGTTGTTTGGTGCGGTAGGTCATCCAAAATATGATAATGATCCATCTGCGAAGATTCGTCCGGAGCAAGGATTATTGAAGATGCGTAAAGAGCTAGGTTTGTATGCGAATCTACGCCCGATTAAATTATTTGATGAGTTATTATCTGCTTCAAGCATTAAGCCTGAAATCTTAAAGGGAGCTGACATTTTGTTTTTCCGTGAATTGACGGGAGATATTTATTTCGGTGAAAAAGGACGTAAGAACAATGGCGATACGGCCTATGATGTAGCAGAATATAGTCGTTACGAAGTAGAGCGTATTGGTCGCAAAGCATTTGAGGCTGCTCGTACACGGAAGAAACATTTAGTTTCAGTAGACAAGGCAAACGTGTTGGAGTCTTCGCGTTTATGGCGTGAAGAGATTCAAAAGTTGGCCTTAGCATATCCAGACGTAACGGTTGAATACCAATTTGTGGATGCCACAGCGATGTTGTTAATCAAGGATCCAAAACGTTTTGACGTGGTGGTTACAGCCAACTTATTCGGTGATATTTTAACGGATGAGGCGTCTCAAATTGCTGGATCAATGGGTATGTTGGCTTCTGCTTCTATCGGTGATGGAACGGGTGTTTATGAGCCTATTCACGGTTCTGCGCATGATATTACAGGAAAAGGCTTAGCTAATCCAATGGCCTCTGTGTTGTCGGCAGCCTTGTTATTAGACATTTCGTTTGGTATGAAAGCAGAATCCGAAGCAGTGATTAGCGCTGTGGACCAAGTATTGAAGAAAGGTTTCCGCACGGGAGATATTGCGGATGCGTCTACGGATAAATCAATGATCTTAGGTACCCAAGCGATAGGTGAGGAAATCTTGAAGTTGATTTAATCTTTAAATTTTATTTCTAATTTTAAGGCCTGCGACATATTTCGCAGGCCTTATTTTTTTTGTCTATGCGTATTTTATTCTTTCTGCTTGTTTCATGCAGTGTTTTTGCCCAACAAACCATTCAGGTGACTGATTTACTAAAAATTAAAACAGTGGGGAAACCTGCGTTTTCGCCGGATGGTAAATCAGTTTTATACACGGTTACTTCGATTGAAGATGATGCAGAGAAGAAGGGCGATTTTGTCTATCAAACACATTTATATGTGGCAGATTTGGCTACTAAGACGAACCGTCCCCTGACGGCTGGAAAGTTTAGTATTTCCAATCCTTCATGGAGTTCGGATGGTCGGAGTATTCTTTTCTCTCGCGATATGGGCGCTAAATCACAGGCTTATATATTGTCACTCGCTGGTGGTGAGCCTATAGCGGCCACTAATTTTTCCTCAGGGGTTCAAAACCCAGTTTGGTCAAAGGCTGGTAATGCGGTGTTTTTTCAATCTTCGATTTCATTGAAGGATTTTTATACCGATACTACGTGGAATAAAGCGAAGAGTCGGCCTGCATGGACGCTTGAAAAACCGGGAATTGCTTCGGCTAATTATGTACCTCAGGCAAAAGCGAATCCGAACGGAAGTTTAGAGGAGATTCGTGCGTATTTGGCACAAAACGAAAAAGATAAAAAGGCTAAAGTCATTAATCGTATTCAGTTTCAAGGGGAGACGACTACTTCGGGAGAAATCATGTTATCGGCACTGTTTATGCAGCCGACTACCCCAGGTTCGAAGCCTATTCAAGTAAATAATCCATTTCATCGTTGGTCAGATTGGGAGCAAATGAATGCGAATGAATTACTGGTTATTTTGCCTGCGGATAGTTTGACGCATCCAGATAAGGCATTAGAAAGTCAAATTGTTTCGTTTGATATGCGTTCTAAAATGTATAAATCAGTTTTAATTAAGTCTGGTTATCGGTATTCAAATCTTAGTCTAAGTACTCAAGGCGACCAATTGGCCTTTTTTGAATCTAAGGTTAGTGGTGTTGCTAATTCCGTTTTAAAAATATTGAATTTTAATTCGGGTATTATTCAGACGGTGAATTTAGATCGGGTGATTACGCAAGTAAAATGGTCTTCGGATGACGCTAAATTATTTCTAACACCACAAGATCATGGTGCCGTGCCTATCATTTCATACACGGTGGCTACCCAACAATTTGAAACGTTGACTTCCATGGTAGATGGCGTATTGGGATTTGATTTTAATGGCAGTGATTTTGTTTATACTAAAACAGGGATCACGAATCCGTCTGAATTATATCTTCTTTCGCAGGGTAAGGAAACGCAATTTACGAGCCTGAATTCTGGTTGGTTAGCATCTAAGACTTTATCGAAGGCAGAAAAACATGTGTTTACGAATGCCAAAGGTCAAGTTGTTGATTATTGGGTAATGAAGCCAATTGGCTATGTGGCAGGTAAGAAATATCCACTAGTTACTGAAATTCATGGAGGACCTACAGCGATGTGGGGTACGGGTGAGTCAAGTATGTGGCATGAATTTCAATATTATGCGGCTCAGGGAATGGGGATTGTCTATTGCAATCCGCGTGGTAGTGGTGGGTATGGAACGTCATTTATGGCTAGTAATGTGAAAGATTGGGGAGCGGGACCGATGGCAGATGTGATGAAAGCTACTGATTTAGCCATTAAAGAAGGTTGGGCAGATACGACGCGTTTAGCAGTTACAGGAGGTTCCTATGCAGGTTATCTTGTGACTTGGATTGTTGGTCATACCAATCGATTTAAAGTTGCTGCTTCACAGCGTGGCGTATATGAATTGTCAACGTTTTTTGGAGAGGGCAATGCGTGGCGTTTGGTGCCCAATTATTTTGGTGGGTATCCGTGGGAAAAAGCAACACGTGCTATATTAGACCGCGAATCACCGTTGACCTATGTGGCTAATATCAAAACACCGCTGATTATTTTCCATGGTGAAAATGACTTACGTACAGGTGTGATTCAAAGTGAGATGTTATATAAGAGTTTGAAGCAATTGGGCCGCGAGGTTGAATATGTGCGTCATCCAGGTGCTTCGCATGAAATTACGCGTGCGGGTAACAATCGCCAACGGATCGATCAAATGTTACGGACGTGGGAGTTTTTTGCTAGATATTTATAAAAATGCGGCTGCATTTTTATAAATATCTAGTCGCTAGTCATTAGTCGCTAGTCCAGTAATGATATCTACATCAATAACTAGCGACTAGTGACTAACGTCTTTTGTCTAACGTCCAGCGTCTAACGGTCTAACGTCTAATTAAAATACCTCCAATCCTCATTCCCCTTTACCTTCAGTAAAGATTGATAGATCAATTCAATTACCGCCTCCATATCGCTTTTGGCAATTGTTTCAACGGTTGTATGCATGTATTTTAAGGGCAATGAAATCAAGGCAGAAGCAACACCTTCTGTTGCATAGGCAAACGCATCGGTATCCGTTCCAGTGGAGCGTGAAACGGCTTGACGTTGGAAGTCAATGTTGTTTTCTTTCGCTACATCAATGATAAAATCACGCACATTATTTTGAACCGCTGGTCCATAGCAAATAACTGGCCCTTTTCCGCACGACATATCACCTTGGATTTTCTTGTTATACATGGGTGATTGCGTGTCATGTGTCACATCTGTAATAAATGCCAAATCCGGTTTCAAGCGGCGAACAATCATTTCTGCTCCGCGTAGGCCAATTTCCTCTTGTACGGAATTAACAACGTATAATGTAAAGGGTAGTTTTACTTTATTTTCTTTAAGTTTTTTGGCTACTTGTGCAATCATGTATCCACCAATGCGGTTGTCAAGGGCACGGCCAACTAAATATTTTCCGTTCAATTCGGTGAGGCCATCTTCAAACGTAACTACGGTGCCAACGTGAATACCCATTTCCTCTACTTCTTTCTTATTCGATGCACCGCAGTCGATGAATATATCATCTATCGTAGGGGCTTTGTCTTTAGCAAGGTCACGAACGTGGATAGCAGGCCAACCGAATATGCCTTTTACCACTTTGTCTTTTGTGTGGATATTAGCACGCATAGATGGTGCAATTAGTGCATCTGATCCCCCATTCCGACGTAAAAACAGGTAACCATTATCATCAATGTAATTGACAAACCAAGATATTTCATCCGCATGTGCTTCGATAACTACCTTGTAGGGCTGACCAGGATTAATTACACCCACGGCAGTTCCATAGGTATCAATGATTTTTTCATCGATGTAAGGCTTGATATATTCTAACCATATCTCTTGGCCCGAAGATTCAAACCCGGTGGGAGATGCGTTGTTCAGGTAGGTATATAAAAATTCGTTGGCTGCTTTTGGCATATATTTTACTTATTGTTTGAGTGCGCAAATTACGAAACATGTGGTAAAAACTATTTTTGTTTTTCGATTATTTCATTTCAAATTAATCGTGAATTTTATGGTTTAAAGGAGATAAATCGTATTTTTGAAAGTTACAAATAGCCAAAGTCAAAAATAATCTAGTGATGAAAAAAATAGCTGTATTTACATCGGGTGGTGATGCCCCAGGTATGAACGCATGTATTCGAGCAATCGTACGTGGTGCTGCTTATCACGGTGTGGAAGTTTACGGTATTGTGCGCGGTTACAATGGAATGATCAAAGGTGATATTATTCCTCTAAATTCGCAGTCGGTAAGTAACATCATTCAGCGCGGGGGGACAATTTTAAAATCAGCACGTTCAAAAGAATTTATGACTTCAGAAGGTCGTCAAAAAGCTTACGATCAGTTAAAAGAAAAAGGAATTGAAGGATTAGTAGCGATTGGAGGAAATGGAACATTTACAGGAGCTGAGATTTTTTTTAATGAGTATAAAATACCAACTGTAGGTGCACCGGGTACAATTGATAATGATTTATACGGTACGGATTATACGATTGGTTTTGATACAGCTGTAAACACAGCTTTAGATGCAATTGATAAAATTAGGGATACGGCAGATTCACATGACCGTGTCTTTTTTATTGAGGTTATGGGACGTGATTCAGGTTATATCGCGGTTCAGTGTGGAATTGCTGGAGGTGCTGAAGCGTTGTTAATTCCAGAAAATTTAACGCCTATTGATGAAGTTGTGACGATTCTTAATACGGGTTTTGCTAAGCAAAAATCATCTTCTATTGTTATTGTTGCCGAAGGTGATGAAGAAGGTAATGCGCAAGTTGTTGCCAAGAAAATTAAAGAAAAAATGGGTAACGTAATCGATATTCGTGTAACTACATTGGGACATATCCAGCGTGGAGGAATCCCAACAGCCTATGACCGTATACTTGCCTCACGCCTTGGACTCGGTGCTTTAGAGGGTTTATTGCGTGGAGAAAAGAATGTGATGGCAGGTGTAATTAATAATCAGTTAGTTTATACGCCTTTTCATGATACGATCACAAAGAAAAAACCAGTATCAGAGGATTTGATTCGTATGGTTGAAATTTTATCAACCTAAGCATATCCACTAAGCTTATAAATCACTAAGCCAAATACCTCTCTAACCAGTTGGGAAAATCGTGCCAAATGATTTTCTGAAGGCATTAACCATTCAAGGACACCCATCGGGCTGTCCTTTTTTTTATGATCCACTGGATAAGCCACTGGATTTAAGCCGACTTTTTCAAAGCAAGCTAGCGAACGGCGCATATGCGCTGCGGAGGTAATTAGTAATATGGGGTCACGTGTTTCACGTAAGATTATTTGTGTATAAGTTGCGTTTTCTCGCGTATTTCGAGCTTTTCCTTCTTGGATAATATCAGATGAATCCACACCCATAGCATGCATGAATTTAGCTGCTTGTGCAGTTTCGCGAATTTGATCTGTTCGAAGACCCTTTATGCTTGTGTCACCGCCTGTAATGATGATTTTAGTTATAACACCCGACTTATAGAGTAAAATCGGTTGCAACATGCGATCTGCAGTTTCACCCACATTGATTCTTTGTGGATCCTCTTGTGGATTCTTGATAAAACCACCTCCGAGCACAACTCCGTAGGTGAATTTTTGATTGGGTTTAAGGATTGTTTGAGGTAGTTCATACCAACGATACAACTGATTGACAAAATACCCGTTGGTGAATAGCACCATCATCCCCAAACTCAAACTTAATATTTTGGTATTTTTCTTCCAAATTCCAATGATTAAGCTAATTAAAATCCAACTAATTGGTAAAAGTATAAAATCGATAATTTTCGATAGCGTAAAAAACATTGTAAATTTCGTTTCGTAATAAGTTTCAATTTATTCTAATTATATGAAATTCATCTTATCCTGCTGCCTATTTTTCCTTCTTGCTGGAGGTGCTCTCGGTCAAAAAACAGCTACTTATGAGATTAAGGGTACAATTAAAGGTTTAAAAAATGTTGATGTTTATTTGGCGCATTATTTTGGTTCGACCCAACAAGTCATTAAAGATACAGCGCGGGCGAATGAGTTAGGTCAATTTACATTTCAGGGGAAGGAAGAATTAGCCAAAGGATTGTATTTAGTTAGTTTTTCGGGAAACAAATATTTGGATTTAATTATTGGTTCGGATCATTTTAGTTTCGAGACCGATACATTGGATGTGGTTACACATATGAAAGTGATTGGTTCGGAAGAGAATGCGGCGTTTTATATGTTTCAACAAGAAATGTTTAAACAATATCAGACCTTACAAAAGCTCACGGATGCGCAGCAAGTAGAGGCGTCTAAAAAACGAATTGTAGCCTACCAAAAGGAGTGGATGCTAAAGAATCGATCATTATTTGTATCCAAATTAATTAAGGCCACTTTTGAGCCTGAAATACCTCCCTATAAAAATCCTGTTAAGAACGCAGTTGATAGTGCTTCGTTGTATAAATTTCAATTTTCATTTTACAAAAAACACTATTTTGATAATATTGATTTGAATGACGAACGATTTATTCGTACGCCATTCTTGCAGCGTAAAATCGAGAAATATTTTGAGGACTTGGTTGTGCAAGAATCAGATTCTATTAGCAAAGACACCGATGCATTATTAGCTAAAATAAAGCAAGTTGATGTGCGAAAATATGTCATTTATAAAATTGCTAGCACCTATGAAAACCACAATATTGTAGGTACTGATGGTGCTTTTGTTCACATAGCTGAGAAATATTACATCGGCGAACCTGCACTTTGGGATACGACAACAGTTCGTAAAATGAAGGAAAGATTGCTTATTATCAAGCCTTTGATTATTGGCAAAAAGATTCCAGAAATGGTATTAACCGATCCTGCGGGGAAACGACTTCTTTTGTCTACAGTTCCCAAAAACTACACGGTCGTTTTTATATACGATCCAGAATGTACTCATTGTAAAGAGGAGACTCCTAAATTGCTCCAACAAGAACTTTTTTTTAAAGAAAAAAATATAGGTGTTTTCGCCGCTAGTATTGTGCGTGACAAAACTTTATGGAAGAAGTTTATCGAGGAATTTAAGATTCAATCCTGGTATAATGGAATTGATATTCATTTAAATGTTAAGAGCGGGGTAGAGGAATACTATACAGATTTTAAGAATACGTTTGACGTGTATGCTACTCCGGTCATTTATGTGCTTGATAAATCAAAACGGATTATTGGAAAACGCATTCCTGCGGATAAAATTCAAGATTTTATCAACTTTTATGAGCGAAAAAAATAGTTAGTTGATTTTCTTTTTAACGTATTTTTTGTTTCTTATGACCTTTTTTACTTGATATTTTTTCCGGTATATTAAGTGTGTTTTCTGGTAAAATTTGGTGCTAAATTTAGGCATAGTCTCTAATTCCAGTGATCGGTAGGGAAGCAGCATGAGTTCGTTTTCAAAGCCAACGACTTTTAGTTTAACTTTCGCTAGACCCACTTTTTTTAGATTTATCATTCTTGCCGCAGCTTCTGTTAAATCAATGATTCGTCCTCGCTTATATGGTCCGCGATCATTAATGCGAACAATCACTGATTTCTTATTATATATATTAGTGACTTCAATAAGTGTATTAAATGGATATATGCGATGGGCAGCTGTATATGTATTTCTTTTTAATTTTTCTTGATTAGCGGTTTTT
Source organism: Aquirufa sp. (assembly GCF_964796385.1). NCBI lineage: Bacteria > Pseudomonadati > Bacteroidota > Cytophagia > Cytophagales > Flectobacillaceae > Aquirufa > Aquirufa sp. Next base: position 21,991 of record NZ_CBAUBA010000041.1, read on the forward strand.
TTAGCGTAAAATTGGTTGGAGTAAAATGAA
>NZ_CBAUBA010000042.1:0-21794 GCF_964796385.1 Aquirufa sp.
GCTAGAGCGTTCGATCTTACCCCAACTCGCTTTACAGGAATTTGGTATAGCTTCCAGTGTAGCTGTGTTTTCTTTTATAGTCGTTTTTGGACTAATCAAAGCGGTTTCAAATTATTATGCAGGACATTTTGCGAATCAGGTAGGTCGGCGGAAATTGTTGATTTTGGGATGGATCTTTGCCATTCCGATTCCCTTTATATTGATGTGGGCGCCTAGTTGGAATTGGATTATAGCTGCGAATGTTCTGTTGGGCTTAAACCAAGGTTTTGCATGGTCTAGTACCGTCACCATGAAAATTGATTTAGTTGGGGATAAGAATCGTGGTTTGGCGATGGGAATCAATGAATTTGCTGGTTATATATCGGTTGGCTTAGTTGCCTTCTTAACCGGTTGGATTGCGCAAAACTATGGCATTCGACCATACCCTTTTTATATCGGTATTGCGTTTGTAGGTATGGGTTTGGGACTAAGTATCTTTTTTGTGCATGATACGCAAGGGCATGTGGCTGCGGCGGTGGGGGAGAGTCATGTGCCCCGATTGAAATCTATTTTCTGGGAAACGACCTGGGCTGATCGAAATTTAGGATCGATTACGCAAGCGGGATTAGTGAATAATCTAAATGATGGAATGGTATGGGGTTTATTTCCTATGTTATTGCTATCGAAGGGGTTTAGCTTGGCCGAAATTGGGGTCATTACGGCTATTTATCCGACAGTTTGGGGATTAGGCCAACTGGCAACAGGTAAATTGTCTGATTTGATATGTCAAAAAGATTTGTTGACCTACGGCCTTCTCCTCCAGGCTCTTGCCTTAGCAGGTCTTATATGGGCAGTTTCCTTTACCCAATTTGCTGGGTTGTCTGTTTTATTGGGATTAGGTACGGCAATGGTCTATCCAACGTTTTTATCAGCAATTGCAACACATACGCATCCACTCGACCGGGCTAAAAGCTTGGGGATATTTAGACTTTGGCGTGATTCGGGCTATGCTGTTGGGGCACTACTCACGGGTGTTTTAAGTGCTTATTTTTCATTCTCAATCTCCATTGCAAGTATTGCGGGCTTAACGGTCTTATCGGCGGTGATTGTATGGAAGCGAATGCGGTGTTCATAAATGGGCTATTTTATCAAAATCCCCTGAAATTAACCTATAGAATCGGCGTGAAAACGCCTCAAACTTTGGCAAAGCGTATAGCTTTGCCAAAGACAAATCATCTTTACAATAAAGTTTTTGTCCACTGCTTGGTCATGCTTGCCGCATCACCCATGCCGATTTGCTTATCGATCATTTTGCCGTCTTTGTAGAATTCCAAATAGGGAATGGATTCAATTTGCTTGGCCTTAGCCAATTCCTGGTTGGCATCCACATCAATCTTAATCAATTCTACTTGGCCATTTTGCGCCTTGATCCAGGCATCTAATACGGGACTTAATTGCTTGCAGGGACCACACCAAGTGGCGTTATAGTCAACAATGACCAATTTTTTTCCCTTGATTTGGTTGTCAAAATCAGCAACAGTCATTCCCTCTGTACGTTTGGCGACACCCGCTTGGGTGGATACAGGTAGGTTGGCCGATTGCCAAGCCAACATCCCTCCAGTTAAATTCACAACAGATTTAAAACCCATTTCTTGGAGTTGGCCTGCTGCAGCACTTGATCTGCCGCCGGATAGGCAATACACATAAACTGTTTTTGATTTGTCTAGGTTGGCCACTGCATTTTGGAATGCATCACTCGTGACATCTGCTAAAATGGCGCCTTCAATATGTCCATTTGCATATTCGTCGCTGGTACGCACATCGAGAATTTGGCCAGGTTCCGCTGATTTTAATTCGTTTTGAAATTCAGTTGCTGCCAAATTTTGCAATCCCTCTTTTTTCGTGCATCCGAATAGTGATATTGTGATGATCAATGAGGTAAAAATGATTTTCAACGTTTTCATAATTGTGTGATTATTTAAATATGTAATTCGTTTAATAACTGACGACTAGTGACTGATCACTATTTATACTGTTTAATAATCCCTTCCAACGTACTCGCCGGAATAACCCCTGATTGCCTCCAAACAGATTTTCCATCCTTAAATAGTATCAATGTAGGAACAGATCGAATTTGGAATTTATCAGACAAGGATCTGTTTTTGTCCACATCTATTTTAATGATTTTGGCTGAATCACCCACTTTGGATTTTAGTTGTTCTAAAATCGGTTTTAACTGTTTACAAGGTCCACACCATTCAGCTGAAAAGTCAACTAACACGGGTTCTGGGGATTTCAAAAGTTCTTCAAATTTGCTCATTTTTTTAGTGTTTAGTAGTCAGTTGTCAGTAGTCAGTAGTCGAAAGTCCGAAGTCTTAATTTGAATTTTTTTTGTCAGTATTAATAAGTTAATCATTAGCCAAATAAACGATTCCCTCCGGACTTTGTGCCTTCGGACTTATTACTTCTTAATTGAATTCCAGGGTCCACCATTATGCACCTGCGTGAAACCGGCAGCTAGTAATTGCCGACGGGCCATTCCGCTTCTGCTTCCAGACCGACAGCAAGTTACAATAACTTGATCTTTCTTTAATTTGTTCATTTGGCTTCCCAAGGTTTGCAAAGGAAGATTAATGGATCCTTTTACGTGTCCATCTTTGTATTCGGCAGGAGTCCGAACGTCTATTACCGTGGCACCTTTTGCGATTAGCGCTGTAATGTCAACTTTCGGGCCTATTCCCAAGATATTTTTTATGAATTGGAGCATTGTTTATTTGTTTAATGTGTCAAAGATAATTTCGAATGTTGGCTTAAAGCGTGATATTTGTCTCTATCCATTTTTTATCGCTTTCAGTTGAATCACTTCCGCTTTACCCTGATGTAAGGGTCCTTCATCTAATGTGCGTATGATTTCTTGATTTAAATGAATGTCCAATGATTTAAAGTCTAACGCCAAAGTATCAGTATCAAATAGCCAGTTGGCATCTTTAGGTCCTCCCGAAGTATACGCCAACTGCCTCTTATTAAATCCCTCCAACAATAAAGTTCCACCCGGCTTTAGCCATTTGATAAATTTGGCATGCACGAGCGGTCGGATTTCTGGGGGTGTATGAAAGTAGGTCGACATGATCACATCAAATGATTCGAGCGGAAATTGGATTTTCAGCGCGTCTGCACACACATAATGTAGTTGGACATGTTGCTCACGCGCCAATTTCAATGCTTTTACTTCACCTTGTTCACTCAAATCAAAGGCGTAAACTTCCCATCCCAGTTTAGCGGCATAAATGGCATCTCGTCCTTCTCCTGCTGCAGGAATTAATATACGGCCAACGGGTCTTTTGGCTATTTGCTCCGCAAAAAAATCATTTGGATTGATTCCATATTGATATTCATTTGATTGATATCTTGCATTCCACGTTGCTTTCATTGTAGTAATTGGTTAGTTTCGTAAAAAATATTCATATGAAAAAGTCTATATTATCCTTCATTATTGCCATTTTCGCTGTTTTCGCAGCACAGGCGCAAAATCCAGTACACAAAGTTGTTATCCAATTAAATACGTCTGATACGCTTGTTTGGCATGGAGCTTTGAAAAATATTTCCAATCTTCAAACTGCATTGGGTAAATCAACTCAAATTGAATTAGTTGCACATGGTTCAGGTATCGGTATCCTGATTGATGGCAAGACCACTCAAAAGGCCAAAGTGGCAGAATTAGCAGCTTTGGGTGTTTTATTTAAAGCGTGCGAAAATACGATTCGTGAACGCAAAATCGACCGAGCGACCATCTTAACTCAAGCAGGAACTGTTCCTTCTGGCGTTGCCGAAGTAGTTCTTAAGCAAGATGCCGGTTGGGCCTACCTTAAATACTAACGCAAATTAGCTTTGTCAATTGAAAAAGCTTGTGACTTATATCACAGGCTTTTCTTGTTCCAGGGTAAGAATTTAGCGGGATCTTTTTCCAATAGATGGGGGGTACTCTGACTCAGAAAATGCCCATTTAAGACCTTTTCGTAGGCTATCAGGTATTTTTTAGCCATGGATAACGAATCGAACACATCTCGCGCATACGCATGACAATGTTGTTTATTGTATGCATCTGCCTGTTGGATGGCAATGGCCATTTCATCTTCATGCTTACTTAATAAGCCAAATTCGGATGTGACTAATTCAGGTAAAGAACCGTAAGGCGTTGCAAAAATAGGGCAACCGAAATACAAACTTTCCGTGATGGCTAATCCGAATGGTTCGTGCCAACGGACCGGAAATACTAAGCCTTTGGAATGGGAGAGAAGATCTAATTTTTGTTGGCCCCCCACCGTTCCATAAAACTGAATGCGAGAGCTCCAAGTCATGCGAAATCCCATTTTCAGATTTAAGCGTGTGCCGCCAAGTACGGCAAGTTTTTCATTTGGAGTTCGTAAGACCGTGTCGATAGCCCCTTGCACATTTTTTACACGCCATGCGGCCTTACCTAAAAAGTGCACATAATCACGCGATTGCGTTAGATTAGGCTTGCCATAATCATCCCAATCTAATCCATTATGGACAAACGAGTTCGATCCGTAGCGATTGGCATGGTTTTGGGAGACAAAAATAGAATTGATGTTCAGCGAAGTTTCTTCATTTGGATTTCCGTGCACGGTTACAACGTAAGGCTTTTCGATGACCTCACTTGGCGAATGATTCAAGTGAACAACATCAATGAAGTCTGGAATTTGTTCGTTCAAGGATTGACTGGGATTCCAAGGTAATACCGTCGCGAATGTACAGTGAGATCCTTGGGGCACTAAATAGGTGACTTGATGGCCCAGTCCTTGTAAAGATTTCGCTAATCCCCAAATCACGCGTTCAGTACCTCCATATCCAGCTACGGGTATTTTCTGATCATGAACGATTAAAATCTGCATTTTGAGTCGAATTGGTAGGTAAAATTACTGATTTTCTAAATTTAATCTTGAGATCTTTATTTCAATAAGGGTAAGGATGAAAATAGTTTCTTATTTGTAATTCATACTAGCTCTCTTTGAGTTGATTGAATTGGAAGATTAGTGTAGGTTAATTGGCTTTATGGTAAAAATATTTATTGCCAACTAGTGATAAAAGTCACTAGTTTTACTTGATTAATTTCATTTTTTTGTTTGGTTAAATTATTTTACCAGTAAATATTATCTTACTCATATGTTTAAATTAAATAATAAGTCGGATCACCCAAGCTTATTGCAGACACTGTTGTATGTCTTACTTATTGCCTTGTTTGGTTTGTTGGGGTATATAAGTTTTTCTAATGATGGTGTAAATAATCCCGAATCTGATTCAACTAATGTATATGTAGCGCCTGATTCTAACTTCACACATCTTTGGACGGCTCCTTCCGATTGGAGGTTGATGTATGTCAAGCAAGAGGAGAAGGCTTTAGTGGAATATGGTAAAGAGTTAGTTGCCCATACTTCTGAATATCTAGGACCTAAGGGTTCTGTGAAGGCTATTTCTAATGGCATGAATTGTCAAAATTGCCACTTAAATGCGGGGACCCAACCGTGGGGAAATAATTATTTCGCTGTGCAATCAACGTATCCAAAATTCAGAGCGCGTTCTGGTGCCATCGAAGACCAAGTAAAGCGTGTAAACGATTGTTTTGAGCGTAGTTTAAATGGGCAAGCATTGCCGGCGGGAAGTAAGGAAATGCGGGCAATTTTAGCCTATATCAAATGGTTAGGTACTGATGTTGAAAAAGGAGTCACTCCCAAAGGTTCAGGCATATTTAAATTAAAAGGTTTAAAGCGTGCGATTGATCCTGCCAAAGGCGCAGAAGTGTATGCAGCCAAATGCCAGTCTTGTCATCAAGCAGATGGCGGTGGCCTATTGGCGGAAAATGGGAATTCCTACACCTATCCTCCACTTTGGGGTCCGCATAGTTACAATCATGGTGCAGGGCTTTACCGGATGTCAAATTTTGCCGGTTATGTGAAATACAATATGCCTTTAGGGGCCAACTACGATAAGCCTCAATTATCCGATGAGGAAGCGTGGGATTTGGCAGCTTATGTGAATTCGATGCCACGCCCCGCAAAAGATTTAAGTAAAGATTGGCCGGATATTGCGGCCAAACCTTTTGATCACCCCTTTGGTCCATTTGCGGATCCATTTACGGAAGAACAACATAAATATGGGCCGTATAAGCCGATAAAAGAGTGGATTGCTAAACACGAGAAGTCTAAAAAATAAACCGAATGAACTCAAGAAGAAAATTTTTACAAGGTGGAATCCTAACAAGTGTAGCGGCTTTATCGCCGGTTGCCTTAAAAGCTAAGACCTCCAAAACAAACACTTCATCAACTAAATCAATTGCTGGATCTGGTCAAATCACGATTCTCCAAACAACGGATGTGCACTGCCAACTGCATGCACATGATGAATTGTTTTGGGAAAATAATGAATTGACCTTTCGTAAAGCAGGTGGGTATTCACATATGGCGACCGCTTTAAAAAAGTTAAAGGAGAAAAATCCTGAAAACACGATCACTTTAGATACAGGTGATATGTTCCAAGGTAGTATGCTTTCGGTAAAAACAACAGGTCAAGCATTCGTACCTTTGTTAAATGCGATGGATTATGACCTTTATTTACCGGGAAACTGGGAGGTAGTCTATTACAAAAAGAACATGCAAAAATTATTGGGTGGGCTTTTAGCTCCTAAAATTTGCGCCAATATGTACCATGATTTAGGGGATGGAAAGAAAGGCGAACTGATTTTTCAGCCTTACCAAATCATGCACCGCATAGGGGTTAAGATAGGTTTTCTTGGATATACAGATCCATTAGTTCCATTACGTCAATCACCGATGTATTCGAAAGGAATTGTATATACCAAACCTGAGGATAACCTCAAGGAATATGTGACTTTATTGCGTGAGCAAGAACAATGTGATTTTGTGATTATTCTATCTCATTTGGGACTATCTCAACAAATTGCCTTAGGAAATAACCCGGATTGTCAGGGTGTGGATTATATTTTCGGGGCTGATACGCATGAGCGTATTCGTAAACCGATTCAAGCAGAATATACCAAGATTGTTGAGCCAGGGGCTTTTGGTTCGTTTGTGGGTAAACTCGATATCCAAGTTAAAGATGGTAAGGTCCTAGGTTCCACCTATGAATTAATTGAAGTGGATCCCATCAAATACCCTGCTGATCCGGCGATAAAGACCTTAGTTCAAGAATTAGAAAAGCCGTATAGGGATGATATTAACAAAGTTTTAGGGTATAGTACCGTTCCACTTTACCGCAACTTTGTTGTGGAGAATACCATTGATACGATGATTGTAGATGCGTTAAAATGGAAAGTGAATGCGGATGTTGTGTTATCTAATGGATTCCGTTTTTGTCCTCCACGTGTGCCTGGTAAAGATGGGAAAGTAGCTATTACTGAAGGTTATCTATATGATATGTTACCTGTGGATAGCACGATTCGTACGGCGAAAGCTTCAGGCCAACAAATTTTAGATTGGTTGGAAAAAGAAATGCAGAATGTTTTCGCGCAAGATGCTTCCAAGCGATTTGGCGGTTGGCTTATTCGCTTTAAAGGTATGCAAGTAGAATTTAAGGCATTTGATCGGGTAGGCGAACGCGTGAAAAAGGTTACTATTGCGGGAGCGGCATTAGATAAAAACCGCATGTATACGTTGTGTGCGTGTGAGCGCGATGGCGATCCCGAGGATATGTTGTGCCGCATGAGGGGTGTAAAAGAGCCAATAAATACAGCTTATACCCTACATTCCATGATGAAAGAATACTTAGCTAAATTCTCTCCAGTTACACCTGTCTTGCGCCACGATGCGAAGATTTTAGATGGTCCTCAGGATTTGTTGAGCCAAGTGACGGGGGTGGATTATTCTTTTAGATAAGAGAGTAAAGAGTAGAGAGCAGAGAGTAAAGAGTAGAGAGCAGAGAGTAGAGAGTAGAGAGTAGGGTGTCGATAAGTTTCGGCATCCTATTTTTATGCTTATGGCATATAAAAAAGCTAGCATACAGTTAGGGCTGAAGCTAGCTTTTATTTTTGATCGCATTATCTTTTCACTCTACTCTCTACTCTCTACTCTCTTAATGTGGTAATTTTTCTCTAAACTTGCCATAGACCCAAGTTCCTGCAGTTGCGCTTAGGACAACAACTAATATGACAAATGCGCCTGTTCCCACCTGAGCAAAAAGTGGACCTGGGCAAGCTCCCGTTAATGCCCATCCAAGTCCAAAAATCAAGCCACCAATGATTTGGCCCTTATTGAATTTCTTATCGGTGAACGTAATTTCTTCTCCGTGGATACTTTTAATTTTGAATTTTTTAATAATAAATACGGAGATGGCTCCTACTACCACGGCCGTTCCGATCACACCATACATGTGAAAGCTCTGTAAACGAAACATTTCTTGGATTCTGAACCAAGAGATAATTTCAGCTTTGATAAATACAATACCAAAAATCACCCCAACGGCCGCATATTTGAAATTATACCACCAAGGGTGAACCAATTCAGATTCGTTGACACACATCGTGTCTAATGAACGTACTTCGAAATCTACTGGATTTGCGTGTTCTGTTGTCTTATTTTCCATATGTATTATAAATGTAAAATGAATGGTAAAATGAAATTAGCCATGATAAAACCACCAATCATGAAACAGATGGTAGCTACTAAGGATGGCCATTGTAAGTCGGAAAGTCCCATGATTGCGTGTCCAGAGGTACAGCCACCCGCATAACGCGCGCCAAATCCCACTAAAAATCCGCCTCCAATCATCATGACTAAGCCACGTAATGTAAATAAGGATTCAAAGGAAAATAATTGCTCTGGCACCATGCCTGAGAAATCGGTGATACCATAGGTAGCTAATTCCTTCGCTAAATCTTGGTGCACGATAACGGCATCTGCTGATCCTAGGTAGATCGTTGAGATAATTCCACCCACTAAGATTCCGCCAACAAAGAAAAAGTTCCATGTTTCTTTTTTCCAATCGTAGGTAAAAAAGGGAATACTATTGGGCAAACAAGCTGCACAGGCATGACGCAAATTTGCGGAGATGCCAAAGTGCTTATTACCTAAAATTAATAAGGCTGGGACAATAAGTCCGATGATAATTCCTGCCGTATACCAAGGCCAGGGTTGGGTGATTGTTTCCATCATAGTAAGTTAGTTTAGACTTTAGTCGCTAGACCTCAGACGTTAGACGTTGTTTTTTATGCAATTTAATAATATACTCTCTACTCTCTACTCTCTACTCTCTACTCTCTCCATTAGAAATATCCGCCGATGCCGCCGAATATTCCACCTAAAATTTGCCAACCGTTATTTTGAATGAACTTCTTCATATTCCACATCATCTGTTTCTTTTTTATTGGATTTTTGAATAGGTACCCCGCAACCTTGCGAACCGCAACCTGCATTCAATAGCGCCATGCCTACCAGCACCAAGCCAAGCAAGCCCATGAGTGTGTCATTGCCACGATAAGCTTCTATCAAGGCATATCCTCCGATAACGAGGCGGATAACCCGCATGATATTCCAATTTTGTGTCAGTGTTGTGAACATGTTTTCAGATATTAAAAGCCCAGGCATACCCTGGGCTAATTTAAGGCATTTTAATCTTGATAAACAAGCATATCGTGTAATCCTCCTCCGTTAAACACCTCGGACAATCCGGCTTGCTTTAATAAGTTCATGGCCATTCCTGAGCGGTTACCACTGCGGCAATAAACCACAATCGGACCATTCATCTCCTTGAATTCATCGATGCGTAAAGGAACAATTCCCAACGGAATATTAATCGCTCCTGCATAATGTCCACTGGCAAATTCGCCTGTTTCACGTACGTCAACAACCGTAGTTGCTGGATTTGCTAATAACTCTTCCATGATTACAAAAGGGTTGAAGGACAAACAAAATCAGATACTTTGAACTTTTCAGATTCTTTGATCGCTTTAAAGCCACCATTGATGTCAATTAAGTTATCGTACCCACGAGCTCTTAATGTAGAATTAAAGATCATCGAACGGTAACCACCCGCACAGTGTACGAAGTATGTCTTGTTCTTGTTAATCTTTAACATGCTATCATTGATGAAATCCAAAGGAGCATTTTCTGCATCAATCACGTGCTCAGATAAATATTCTGAATTCTTACGTACGTCGATGATTTCACCTTCGCCTGCTTGAATACGTTTGAATGCTTCTGCTGGTTCGATGGATTCGATCTGATCAAACTCTTTTCCTGAAGCTTTCCAAGTTGCAAATCCACCCTTCAAGTAACCGATTGTGAAGTCATAACCAACACGCGCTAAACGTGTGATTACTTCCTCCTCACGACCTTCATCCGTCACTAATATGATTTCTTGTTTAATGTCTGGAATCATCGCACCAACCCACGGAGCAAAAGATCCATCGATACCGATGTTGATCGAGTTAGGGACAAATCCTGCGGCAAAAGTTTGAGGATCACGTGTATCTAAGATCAACGCGCTCGTTTCGTTGGCTGCTGCTTCAAATCCTTCTGGACTTAAGGCATGTTGGCCACGCTCTAACACTTTATCAATCGAGTCATATCCTTGAATGTTCATTAAAACGTTCAATGGGAAATAAGCTGGAGGAGCAACCAAGCCCGTTAATACTTCTTTTGTAAATGATTCTTTTGTTAACGCCGGGTTCAACGCATAATTCGTTTTCTTTTGGTTACCCAATGTATCTGTTGTCTCTTTGCTCATGTTTTTACCGCAAGCAGAACCAGCACCGTGTGCAGGATATACAATGATATCGTCTGCTAAAGGCATGATTTTATTACGTAAAGAATCGAATAAATGACCTGCTAAAATTTCTTGTGTCAAATCTTCCTTTACTTTTTGAGCTAAATCTGGACGGCCTACATCACCGATGAACAACGTATCACCTGAGAATAAGCTAGTTTTCTTGCCATTTTCGTCGATCAAAAGAAAACATGTTGACTCCATCGTGTGACCCGGTGTGTGAATGACACGGATAGTAGCATTGCCTAATGGGAATTCTTGGCCATCCGTTGCCGTGATACACTCAAATTCGCAAGCTGCATTTGGTCCGTAAACAATCGGAGCACCTGTTTTTGCAGATAAATCGATGTGACCCGATACGAAGTCAGCATGGAAGTGAGTTTCAAATACATATTTGATTTTCGCTCCATTGCGCTCTGCTTTCTCAATGTAAGGTTGTACCTCGCGAAGTGGATCGATGATCGCTGCTTCTCCATTGTTCTCGATGTAGTAAGCACCTTGTGCTAAACATCCTGTGTAAATTTGTTCTACTTTCATTTTCGTAATTATTATGCTTTAAATGTGTTTAATCTATTTCAATGGGAAGGCTAACTGTTGGATCAGAATATAAATACCCATCACCAAAACAAACCATCCAAAACCTACTTTTAATTTATTACCATCTACTTTTTTACTGATAATATCGCCTAAGAAAATTCCTACAATAGCCAAGGCTGTAACGATTAGAAGCAAGTTCCAATCAATTTCTTGATGACCTAAGTCGCCAGTAAACCCGATTAATGATTTGGCGGCAATAATTAGTAGAGAAGTACCTACCGCTTGCTTCATGGAAAGTTTAGACAAAACCACTAGCGCTGGGATAATTAAAAATCCACCACCGGCACCCACTAAACCAGTTAAGGTACCAACGATCATTCCTTCTGCTAAAATTAACGGATAATTGAATACTTGCTCTTCTTCTGGAGCTTCCTCTGTGTTGCTTTTATTGCCTCTAATCATAGAAATGGAAGCGGCAACCATTAACACAGCAAATAGAACCATCATTAGTATTGACTTCGTTACGACAAAATCACCTACTGTAAATACCTCAGACGGAATTAAAGGTACGATGAACTTTCTCGTTGCATAGACAGCTGCAATAGATGGGATACCAAAAATGATAGCTGTCTTTAAATTAATCATCCCTTGCTTATACTTAGGAAAAGCTCCTACTAAAGAACTCGCGCCTACAATGAATAAAGAGTAAGCTGTTGCTAAGATTGGATTAACTCCAAATAAATAAACCAAAACCGGTACTGTTAAAATAGATCCACCACCACCGATTAAGCCAAGTGAAATGCCGATAAGTAGGGATGCGAAATAACCTATAATTTCCATGCGAAATTTTTGTTTTTTGTTGATACAAATTTGAAAGGATTTTTAAAGCTTTTTCGTGATTTTTATCACATGGCAAAAAATAGTTTCGATTAAAAATGAAAGTTTAAAATAAGGTTATAATTACTCATATTAACTTTATTGATGATGTATTTTTCATTTTGATAGGTTTCCCCTTGATTTGTTTTGTGTACATATAAGGCTTGTAATTCCAATCCTTCTAAGAAATCAATAAACTCATAACTTAGATCTACATTGAGTTGGGTGTAGCTTGGTAGGCCATATTTATTCAAGGCATAATTTTTCACATCGGGCATTTGAAAGTATCCATAAGCTAGGTTTGCTTTCAAGGGTAGCTGCGGGAAGCTGTAGTTAATTTTCCCTACGAGTGCATGCACATCACCAAATCCTTCATTCCGTTCACGTGGCATAAAGGTATAAAATGGGTCACGGCCCCATTCGCGTGGCATTAAATAACGACCATCCGCTGTAATTCTCGTATAACTTAAAGAGGTATTCCAGGCAGATTTTTCATAGCCTATTTTAGCACTTATTACGTTTGACTTTTGATCTGGAGAAAAATAGGTTTTTGATGGATCCTCATTGCCTCCTTGATTGACCGCTTGTTGATGCGTGTATTGTATTCCTGCCACCCATTCATTTTTTTTCCAATCCCACTGGGCCATGCTGGTATTGAATACATTTTCGACAAACACATTCCAAAATTTGATGGAATGTTTATCTTGAAACTGATGTGTATACCCAAGTAAGTAAATGCCATTAGATTCTATGTGTTCTTTATAGTTACCTTTTGTCCCATTTACATTGACTCCATTGGGGTAAATTCCGATCGATTCACCTACACCATACCAATCTACGGTGCCGCGTGGAGAAATTTCATACAAGTAACCACCTTCCAATTTATTTTTTTTGCCGGGGAAAATCTCCCCATATATTCCCCCTACCTCGGTTGGTCGCATACGTCCATCTTGTAGATTGATAAATGGCGTATTGATTAATTGTTTTCCAACTGTAATATGCGATTTTTTGAAATTGTATTTCAGATACAATTCCTCAAGGCGGTCCAAATCATTTTTATTTGTCAGGTCCTCCAAATCAAATAATGAGGTCTCGTATCGACTCGCAGTTTGGGTATATGGATCAATTTTGGCCATGTTGGTGGAGCCAACGTTATAAATAAAATATCCCCCCACACCCATTTGAAAGCCTTTAAATGAAGCAGTTTCGTAGAATAATCCTCCACCTGCTGCATGTGCATAGGCATCCGTGAGATGTCCTTGGTTTTCAGTGGCCATGAAAAAATAACGCAGGTTACCGTGTACTTTCCCATGTTTGAAGGCAAATAGGAGGGAGCTTGAATCTTCAGCCACACTTTTTTTACCTTTCCAAAGGTGTGGCGTCGTATGAATTTCTTGATGTTGGGCTACTAAATAAGCCGCATTGATCAATAAGAATATGAAAATTAAGGTGAATTGTTTAGGCATGCTTAACGTGTTTAGGCATGCAAATTGTCACTTAATTTAATTATCAGTCGTGATGTATATCACAGCACGCGCAAATTGACGATTTCGATTTGATTTTTATTGATTTTGATAAATCCTTTTTCTGCTAATTTTTTCATCAACCGCGAAATAACCTCACGCGAGGAGTTTAATTCGGTGGCAATGTCTGTAAATGAAACCTTGATGACATTACTTTTTAAACTCTTTTGATGTTGTTTTAAATACCACAACAAACGCTCATCCAAATTACGAAATGCAATGTGGTCAAGTGTATCCAATAATTCCTCAAATCGCGAACGATAGGTTTCTAAAACGAATTGATACCAAGATTTATATTTAGCCGCCCATTCGTCCATTAATTCGACCGGAATGGTTAATACTTCCGTGTCCACCAATGCCTTCGCCATAATCTGGCTATTGAGATTGCGGGATGCGCAAGTCATGGAAATGGCACATGCTTCTCCTGGGTGGAGGTTGTACATGAATACTTCATTGCCCTCGTCATCTTCCCGGAATACTTTCACAATTCCTTGCGTTACTAACACGGCGGATCGAATGCTTTGGCCTGTTTTCATTAAAAATTCATCCGTTTTAAACTTACGGATGACTCCTACTTGTTGGATCTTCTTCTTTAACTCAGGCTCGAAATTGGCAAGGATATTTGATTCCATATTATTTGTAGATACGCGATACTTCGCGTCTATTTTCTAGTATTTGATTACTCGTTTCTCCCGACTACTCTCCATCGCCGCATCGATCACCCGCATGCTATTGATTCCATCTTGAACGGAAACCGCAGGTGTCGCATCGCCGCGTAAAGATTGATAAACATTTTCATAAAAGACCCTAAAATCACCTTTTTCAGATGCTAATCTTTCTGGATTGCTACCGTCTATATGAATAACACCAAAATCATTTGGACTCTCTTGTCCCCATGTTTCGCCTTGTGGCTTTTGACCTGCATCTAAATCCGCCTCTTGACGATCAGATCGTGTTTTAATAAAGCTGCCTAATTTCCCATGTAATTGGAACGCAGGTATAGGTGCTTTGAAATAATAGCCCGCCTTTAAGCGAACGCGCATTTCTGGGTAATACAGTAATATCTCAAACAAATCCTCCACCTCGGTGCCTGGTCTCGTTTTCCGTAAATCAGCAAAAACATGCGTAGGGGTACCAAACAAATGCAAGGCCTGATCTATAATATGTGGCCCCAAATCAAATATGATTCCAGCCCCCGGCCCAGGAACTTCCTTGTGCATTTTGGGTGATTTGATTCCATTAAAGCGATCAAAGTGGAATTCCGCCTCAACCAATTCGCCCAGTTGGCCCGATTCATATACTTTCTTCACCGTTAGAAAATCAGAATCCCAACGGCGATTTTGGTAAATAAAAATATGCTTATCTACCTCTTTCGCTATTTTTTGCAATTCCAATGCTTCTGCCGTCGAGTTCGTAAATGCTTTCTCAACGACAACATGCTTCCCAGCTTTTAGCGCTTGAGAGGCATATTCGAAATGCGTGGGGATGGGGGTGTTGACAATAACTAATTCAATATCAGCATCTTGGATGACTTCGTCGAGTGAATCATACGAATGCGTTCCTGGATAGGCTTTTTGAATATTTTTTTGGCTACGTTCGTAGGAGCCAACGAGCTCGAAGCCGGGATGAATTTCGAGGAAAGGGGCGTGAAAAATGCGTCCCGACATTCCATAGGATAATAATGCGGTTTGAATTGCTTTCATAAGTCAAAAATAGGAATTTTGAGGCTTTGATTTACAAATCAATTTAGATGAAATAAATCTCATTTAAAATTTATGCAATTTTAGGGACTTTGTCCAATACCTATTTGTTTCAAATGATTAACGTCTTTGGCTTGGATACACGATACAATTAATCTTTCTAGTGAGTTGACATATTTTTTTTAATCTGCATTGAGGGGGAGACGATGTATATTGAGGATGTGGCTGTTTGCCTTGGTGCTTACATTCATAGATTGTCGGGTGATTTAGCAAAACAAAAAAAATCGGAGGACAGTTTAGTGGCCTCCGATTTAATTGATCATTTGAGTGTGATTCGTTTGCTAGACTAAGATTGCCTTCGCATATTCCACACATTTTTTTACTTCTGTTACGGCATCAGAACCTGCTGGAATTTCATATTCCAATTCGATCGTTGCCGGGAACTTGTATTTGTTTTTCTTCATGGCGGTTAGTAACTCTTTTAAAGGAGTTTCTCCCGTGCCCCAAACAAGATTCTTTGCACCATTTTCTTTTGACGTACGGTCTTTAATGTGCATGGAGGTAATGCGATCTTTTTTTGCTTCAATTAAGGCTAATAAACTAGCTGTATTATGTGGTGCGCCCACAGCAATGTAGTGACCAGCGTCTAGATTAATGGAATTGTATTTCGATTGAGCTAAGGCCTCATCGTAGACTGTATCTTTTACTTGGGTGTGGGTATGATATCCAAAATAAATACCATGTTTCGCGCCCAAATCACCTAAGCGTTGGGTTTGTTTTGGATCAGTTGGCAATTCCATTGTCACTGATTTAGCTCCTAAAACTTTAGCAGATTTCAATGCATATTCTACTTCAGCATCTGAATTCGTTGGGCTAAATGCATTTGGTTTGTAGGCATATACGCTGATTCCGGCTTTATCCAATTTCGCACGAACTTCCTTGAATTTATCCATTGAAACGGTTTCGCGCCATGTTTTCACATCTTCTTGGTATTTCTTCATTGCCGCACGTTGCTCATCGGTCAGCGGCTGACGCGGTTGGCCCGGAGTCCAACGCATTTGCACCGGATTAACTGGCTTGCCAGCATATTCTTCTACGGCATCGCCCATTAATTCAGTGGCTGATATGCCACATTGCATTAAGTATCCAATGATTTCATCAACGGATCCCGGCATGCTGCGGAATGAATACGTGATACAGCCAATTTGAACACCTCCAAATTTAGAATCTGGTTTAGCTGAGCCAAAAGCAAATGCGGCTGGTTTGGCAAATAAAAGGCCTAAAGAGGCAAGGGAGCCGGCAGCTAAAAATTGCCGACGGGAGTTTGCGTAATTCTTTTTCATAGTTGTAAAGGTTTTAAAAATCAATAATATGAATCCTTTTTCAATTTTATATCCTTTCGGGTAAATTTTGCGACGAAATTTTATAGGTGTAGAGTTGCGACACTTCGAGATCTATTTACTTTGGCAAACCTTACAGGATTGCCAAAGGTGGCCCATGCCTGGAAAAAATAAAAGAAAAGTATCGTTGCTCTACAATTCTCTTTAATAAGCTTTAGTCTTATTAGGAACAGTTTTTTCATGGATTATCGGTTTAAAGCAGGCAAAATATATTAAAAATGCGGTAAATTGTTGGCTGTTTAATTCCCCTATGTCGAAAGAAATAGTTGCGCGTGTCAGTAATTTATCTGCCTCATATGGTGCTCAAGAAGTCCTAAAGGATATTTCTTTTGAGATATGCGAAGATGATTGTTTGGCTATTGTAGGTCCGATGGGGTCCGGAAAAACGACGTTGGCCAAAGCTCTCTCGGGTCGATTGTTTCGAAAAGGGGAGGTATGGTTTCAGGGGTCATTTGTGTTGTATGTAGCGCAACAACATCACTTTAAGAATCGGAGTAATATTTCTGAATTTTACCTTCAACAACGATTTAATTCCGCAGATTCGGAGGATTCGTATACCGTTCGAGAGGAATTTGGGGAGCTGGATGTGGCTGATTATGTGACTATGTTTAAGCTAGATGGCTTGTTGGACAAGCCATTACTACAACTCTCCAACGGTGAAAATAAGCGCTTACAGATTGTTAAAGCATTAGGCCAAAGGCCAGATTGGTTGTTGCTGGATAACCCATATTTAGGTTTAGATATAGCAGGCCGGTCGGTGTTATCGGCAGGATTAAGTCAATTACTCGCGCAGGGCATCCGATTCATCTTATTTTTATCGGGAGGGGACATACCTGAATTTGTGAATCGAGTTTATCAGCTTCGCACAGATATACCTGTGATCCCCAGGCTGAAGTCTGTGGAGGAAAATAATAACCCAGGGATTCAGCCTGGAGATTTAGGAGGTGATCCTATTGTTTCTTTACGAAACGTGACCATTCGTTATGGGGTCAAAACCTTATTGAATCAAATTTCTTGGGTGGTTAATCGGGGTGAACGCTGGGTATTAAAAGGGCCAAATGGAGCAGGGAAGTCTACCTTGTTAAGTTTAATTACGGCAGACAATCCGCAATCGTATTCACAGGATATGATGTTATTTGGTCGAAAACGAGGAACAGGAGAGAGTATTTGGGATATCAAACGAAACATTGGATATGTAAGTCCCGAAATGCATTTATATTTTAAGGAAACGGGGACTTCCTTTGCAGTTGTAGCCTCGGGCTTGTTTGATTTATTGGGAGTTACGCGGAAGGTGAATGAGCAGCAAACTGAGCAAGTAGATTCCTGTTTGGCGATGTTTGGTTTGGCTTATTTACGTGATCGATATTTTCATACGCTTTCTACGGGAGAGCAAAAGATGATTTTGATTGCGCGTGCCTTTGTAAAAAATCCACCATTATTGATTCTGGATGAACCTTGTCAGGGACTAGACCAGGAACAAGTCCAACGGGTCAAGCATGTCATTGATCAGCTTGCGGCTACATCAAATATGACGCTGATATTTGTTTCGCATTACGCGGAGGATATTCCTAGCTGTGTTAGTCGGGAATTGACTTTGTAGAGACGCTACTTCGAGTCTTTACCTCAGACTTAATTATTAGGTTTTTGACCCTTGGCTTTAGCCTAGGGAATCGATACTTCGCGTCTTTTTCTTTGGCAATCCTGAAAGGTTTGCCAAAGAAAAAGACGCGATGTCTAACGTCCAACGTCTGACGTCTAGCGTCTACACAAATGGTATTCTAATCGACGGACTCGGTTGGCTAAACCATTTCGGGCCTTGCTCCGTCATATATACACAATCTTCTAGTCGGACCCCGAATTCCCCCGGGATCGCAATCGTAGGTTCAATCGAGAAACACATGCCTACTTGTAGCGGTAATTTGTTCCCTTTCACCATATTGCCCCACTCGTGCCCATCCATTCCAATACCGTGACCGGTGCGGTGGGGAAGCCCTGGTAACTTATATTCCGGACCAAAACCGGCTTTTACTAAAATTCCTCTAGCAGCTAAATCTACGTTTTCACAGGGCATACCTAAAACCACCGCCTCAAATCCCGCTTGTTGGGCCCTTTTTTCCAAATTCCAAATGTCAATTTGTTTCTGTGATGGCTCACCAAAAACGACTGTACGCGTAATGTCGGATTCATATCCGTCAACTTGACAACCACAGTCCATCATCACTACATCACCTTTTTTTAGGACTTGTGGTCGAGAACTACCATGAGGAAAGGAAGTAGCCACTCCAAAAGTTACGGACGCAAAACCGTGCTGGGCACCCAATTCAGTGTGTTTTTGAGCTATTTTTTGACTTATCTGACGCGGATTGCAACCTTCCGTTAACGCCGAAATTCCGACTTGAATGGCTACGGTGGTGATGTCGTTTGCCTTTTGCATCAGGGCGATTTCGGTGGGGGATTTAATAAGCCGACAAGCCACCGAGATGGGATCTCCGCTTACGAATTCGAACGTGAGCCCAGCTTTGCGAAGTCCGTCGACAATGAAAAAGCGAGCCTGTTCTTCAATTCCAATTTTCCCTTGTCGGAATCCTAGATCTTGGATGGTTTTAATACATAATTGGAACGGATTTTCATCTTCGTGCCAGGTGCGAATTTGCTTGCCAACTTTAATCAGTTCGAGTAATCGGTCTTCCTCGAAGTATGGGCAAATGTAGGTTAGTTCGCCTTCGGCAGGTAAAATAACCAACATGCTGCGCTCGGATGGGTACCAACTCAGCCCTGTAAAATACTGCATGCTGGTACCGGCGTCCATGATGAGGGCTGCCATTTTGTTTTGCTGGAGTAAGGTTTGTGCTTTTTGAATACGACCCAAACGTTCTTCGTTGCTAATCGGTGAAGCAGGATGCAAGTCATTCGGGGTAAAAATGGGATGATGCGTGGCCAAGGCGCCAAGTCCGATGCTATTTTGAAGGAATTGTCTACGTGCAATCATTGTCTATGAAGTGTTTACCTAATTTAGAATTAATTCCACGAAACTGATAATCTGTGGTCTTTTTTTGGCAAATTTGTTCCTGATTATCAAACAGCATGCGCTTACTTTTCATTCGTTTTTCGGCTATTGGAGATATTGTTTTAGCATCCGCGGCATTCCGTTGTGCCAAACAACAATTGCCCGGCGTCAAAATTCATTTGTTGACAAAGCGGTCCATGAAAGCAGTAACGGAAGCAAATCCGTACATCGACCAATTTCATTATTTAGATTCGGATTTATCAGTGACCATTCACGCGTTGAAAGGCTGTTCATTCGATTACATCGTTGACCTACATAAAAATCTGCGCAGTTTTCGCATCCGACTAGCCTTGGGTGTCCCGGTTTTGGCCTATGACAAACTGAGCGTTGAGAAGTTTTTACTGACCAAATTCCAGATTAATCGCATGCCCGATCGGCATATTTCCCTTCGCAGTTTGGACGCATTAGCTCCGCTGGGGGTAGAGTACGATGGAAAAGGGCTCGATTACTTCATTCCAGCGACTACCCAAGTACCTGAATTATTCCCAGAAGGGTATGTTGCCTTGGTTATTGGTGCCTCGTTTGCTACGAAGAAATTGCCCTTAGATTCACTCAAGCAATTAGTGAAGCTTATTCCGCATCCCGTCGTTTTGATTGGCGGGCCGGAGGAAAAGGTTGATGGAGAGGAATTAGCATTAGTTAATTCTGACAGAATAATAAACACGTGTGGAATTTATTCTTTACACGAATCTGCAGCATTAATTCGCGATGCACGTTTGGTCATATCTCACGATACGGGGATGTTGTACATCGCGTGCGCTTTTGAGAAAAATGTCATTGCGATTTGGGGTGCGACTTCGCCAGCCTTACAAGTGGAACCATGTATGCCTGAAAACACAAAAGCACGCGTTTTTCAAGCTATAGTACCTAATCTAACCTGCCAGCCCTGTTCTAATTTCGGCACCAAAACCTGTCCCAAAGGTCATTTTAATTGCATGAAACAGCAGGATTTACCGGAGATTGTTAGGCAAGTAGGGGAGATGTGGGAAAGTGAATAAAGGATTTATTAAAGTTGATCATTGGTAACAATGAAGTATTTGATCTATTTTTTTGTTGCGATTTTTGGTTTATGTACCTGTAAACCAGACAGCCCAATATTGACCACGCGAAACACTAATTTACCAGAAGCTTCACTGGGGTATCCAATCAATCATATGTATTATTCTTTGTCCTATGTGGCAAAGCACCGACAATCCGAATTCGCCTACTATTATTTAACACCTGAAAGTATTAATGGTGGCCAAAAGCGAACTGATGATTTTCGTATAGACCCAAACGTTAAGTCAAATCCTGTTTCAAGTACAGCGTATTCAGGAAGTGGGTATGACCGTGGCCATTTATGTCCTGCGGCAGATATGGCCTTAAATCTAACTGCAATGTCCGAGACGTTTTATATGTCTAATATGTCGCCAATGACTGCTTCCTTTAATCGAGGTATTTGGGCAAGTTTAGAAGATTGGGTTCGAAGTGCTGCTTTAGCTAATAAAGGTCTATAGGTTGCTACAGGACCAATTCTATCTAGAACCTGTGGGACTATATCTGGTGGTATTACGGTGCCGTGTACATTTTATAAAATTGCATTCAAGGATGGTTCTAATCCAAAAATGATTGGATTTATCATGGCGAATGCCGGTTCTTCATTCGCTCTTAAATCTTTTGCCGTCTCAATCGATGAAATTGAGCGAAGTACTGGATTAGATTTCTTTCCGCAATTAGCTGATGAGATCGAAAACAAGCTAGAAGGAGCGGTTAATTTGAATGGTTGGAATTTGTAAGTAAACTGAGTCTAACGTCTAACGTCTGACGTCTAGTGTCTAACGTCTGACGTCTAGTGTCTATCGTCCAACAAAAAAGCCCGACATTGCTGTCGAGCTTTCTGAGCCTCCTGTCGGGATCGAACCAACGACCTACTGAT
>NZ_CBAUBA010000043.1:0-20213 GCF_964796385.1 Aquirufa sp.
CCCAGCAACCAAAATCGGACCGCTTTCCCCTCCCTTAAAAAGGAGTTCTTTTTTATCCATCCGCAGACCACCTTTTGATTTGGTCGCATTGTGGCAGCTGTAACAATTGTGCGCAAGAATCGATCTAACATTCATCGTTAGTTCCTGAATCTGATTTGTATTCAATGCCGCAGGTGTACTAATCGGCTCTTCACTAACGGCTAGAATTTTTTCATTGCTTATTTCATTTCCAATGATTGATTTTTCTTCTGTGATTTCTTTTGGTTCAATAGCTGATTGAACAGATTTATCTGAACTTCCCGGCCAAGGAGCTCCTTGTTTTACCCAAATCTCAAGTATTTCAATTTCTTTTTTGGTTAAGCGTTTGCCTTTTGTAGGCATGGCATCATCATGACTTGCCGGAAGTTTAATCCGACGAATAAACTCACTTTTTTCAGGGTATCCTATTTGAATGGCAGGACCGCCCTCTCCGCCTTTTAGCATATATTCCAAGGCATCTAAACGTAATTTTCCTTTGGACTTCTTTACACTATGGCATTCAAAGCAATGATTTTCTAATATATTCCTTGCCTCAATACCTAAATCTTGTTTTTGTTTCGAATCAATTTTACCTGTCAGTTCTTGAACCTGAAGGGACGTATTTAATGGAATGATGGGTTTTACTTTTTCATTTTGAAGACTTAAGTAATTCTCTCCATGTGTTAGCTGAGCTCCAAAGTGACCCGCAACACTTACCCCAATGACCGTTGAAAATAAAAGTAAACGAAAACTTTTATTCTCCTTAACTGAAAAAGTATATAAAGTAAGCCCTGATAAAAAGGCTGTCGCAATACCTGACCATTGATGAAGGTTAATTAAATTTCCTGAGTACTCTTCTTGATTGCTCAACACCAACCCGAACCCTACGGCCAAAAGCGCAGAGATAGTCCCTACCCATAAAATTACAGCTAAAGCTGGTTGAAAAAGATCTGATTTTTTTCGCCACGCAATGCACTCAAGCAATAATCCTACCCAAAGTAAACTGATGGGAAAATGTACAATTAAAGGGTGTAAGCGCCCAATTAATAGCCAAAGATCACTTGATATATTGTTTTGCACTGCTTAGTAATTTAATACAGCTCGGTAAAAAACTTGCGATGTCAACTAAAAGTTCACATCGCAAGTTTAATAATTCGCTAACTAACATCACACATGTAATGTTTAAAATTAATTATAACTGATAACCTGGATTCTGAGTTAATTTGGCATTGATCAAAATCTGTGCCGCAGGAATAGGTAAATAATACTCAAATTCCGTATAAACATAATCTAAGTTATTAAAAGCAATTCCACCTCTAGCAACAGTTGGATTTGCTTTTTCTAATGCGCCATGTTTATTCATATGAGCCGCAAGAGAAGCAGGTGTATTTGTTCGTTGAAGATCAAACCAGCGGTGGTTCTCAAACGCTAATTCAACGCGTCTTTCATTTAAAACAGCCGTTCTAAAAGTCTCTTTATTTAAACCATCAAGCGCTTTTAAACCAGCTCTTTTTCTAACTTGGTTGAGGTAATCGTATGCCTCTGCATTCGGACCTGAAGCTTCGTTAATTGATTCTGCCAACATTAACAATACATCTGAATAGCGTAAAACTGGCCAGTTATTATCCGAACGACCTGTTATTGTATGTGGATATTGGTATTTACTAACAAAAGGAATATCAACAAATCTTCCATTTAATGTATAGCCAGGTTTCAAAGAAATATCTTTCCTCAAATCTCCAGCTTCGTATGCAGCAATCATGTCCCGAGTTGGGATATTTCTTCCAAGTGAAGCTGTGTTTGCATAACCTGTCACTGCATCTCGTGATAGTCTTGGCGCAAAGATGTAAACAAAATTACTTTGCTCACCTAAATCGTTTCCACCTTGGTATTGAACCTCAAAAATAGACTCTATACCATTCTTCTTTGCTGGATCAAAATTATCCTTGTAGTTTGCATTTAAGGCATAGCCCAACGTAGTTACTTGCTTCAAAGTAGAACTTGCTCCCGCATAATTCTTTTGCGTCAAGTAAACTTTACCCAATAAACTTAATGCAGCACCTTGTGTTGCACGACCTCTTAAAGCGGCTCTAGCAGGTAAGGCTTTCGATGCATCCGTTAGATCAGAGATAATTTGTTTGTACACATCAGCTTGTGGAGAGCGCACCAAAGCAAACGCATCATTCGGGTTGACTAATGTTTTTGTTACCAAAACAACATCCCCAAAATAGCGAACTAAGTTGAAATAATGATAAGCCCTCAGAAACTTAAACTCACCATCTAAAACTGCTTTTGCAGTCGCGTCAATTTTACTTTCGGCTAATTTTTCCAACGCAAAATTGATATTATACATCGTGGCATAATGGTTGTTCCAAAGTGCACTAATCTCACCATTTCCTTGATTTACAGTTGAATACTCAAATGCTTCCCAACCAGCAGCACCCCCACGATTTAATGGATCAAAATCCAATGTGGTGTTATCCGACATGAATTCCTGTGGAATGTATGCAGAGTTCGTAATTGTTTGTAACTGACCATAAACACCATTCAAAGCTTGTTCGAACTGCGTTTGAGTTTTATAAAATAAATCACGTCCTATTCTAGTAGGATCTGTGGTAGTCAGAAAGTCCTCTTTACACGATATCTGTGTCAAGGAAACGGACAAAATTATAAAAAATGTTATCTTCTTCATGTTTCGATTCGTTATAAGTTAATTTTAATACCAACGGCCAGCGTACGTGGAACGGGGTATGATTCGTCATCATTATTCAACTGTGTGCCACCTCTAACACCCGCATCAGGATTGTTTCCAGGGTATTTCGTAAATAAGAACAGATTATTCGCAGTAAAGAAAATACGTGCATCACTAAACGCAGATTTCATTTTAGGTAACGTGTATCCAATAGTTACTGCCTTCAACCAAATATAACTTCCATCGTAAACATAACGTTCACTACTCTCACGAGACCATTTGAAGTAATTTGTTCCTCCTTGTGAATTTTTCGCACTCGGATTTGATCCCGGATTGCTTTCTGAACGCCAGCGGTCCTTTGCTTTGGTTAACACGTTAAACACACCATCCATGTTCATGGTTGAAGCCTCAATGTTTCGGTAGATATCAAAGTTTTGGGCACCAACAAATAAAACATTAATGTCAAAATTACGGTAGTCGGCCGCGCTAGTCCATCCCCATGTAAAATCAGGATTTGGATTACCAATCTCAACCATATCTTGTGTATCGTATGTTACCACACCGTCACCATTAGTATCTGCAAATTTCATACCTCCTGGAATAACACCATCCTGCTTAGCCCATGCGTCAATTTCCGCTTGGTTGTTAAAAATACCTAGTTTCTTATATCCATAAATCATACCGATCGGGCGGCCAACTTTCATTACGTTGTAACCCCCATAAAATGAACCATAGTAAAGCATGTCATTTGCCCCTTTGATGGCTAAGATTTTGCTTCGATTTACAGATATATTGAAATTAGAACGGAAGTTTACAGAACCAATATTAGAGCGATAATCAGCACTTAACTCGATACCTTTATTTTCCACTTGTCCAATGTTGTCCAAACTGGTCGTAAAACCAGAAACCGCTGGAATAGAAACAGGGAGTAACATGTCATTTGTCAACTTGCGGTAATATTCAAATGTAAATGTTAGCTTATTGTTCATAGTCGCTAAATCAAGACCTAAATCGAGTTGGTCCGATTTTTCCCACTTCAATGATGAGTTGGCAAAAGAACTAATCACTTTTCCTGGAGCAAATGCATTATTTAAAATGTAGTTGTTTAATCCCACGAAAGCTAAACTTGGGTAATCTCCGATGTTGTTGTTACCTGTAACACCCCAACTTGCCCGCAACTTCATGTCGTTGATGAAAGTTAAATCACGCATGAATGGCTCCTCTGAAACTCTCCAACCGATTGAAGCCGCTGGAAAATCACCAAACTTATTGAATTCACCAAAGCGTGAACTTCCCTCTTTTCTAAAAGAGGCAGATAATAAATATTTGTCTTTATATGAATAGTTTGCACGAGCAAAATAAGCTAACAATGTCCAACCATTCTCGTACGAATTAGCTGATCTAATTGAAGCCGCGCCAATGTAACGTACTAAATCATCTGGAAATGTATTTCCTGAAGCATCTATTCCATAAACATTCTCTTCCTGTGAAGTGAAACCAACTAGTGCATCTACCTTCTGATTTTCTCCTATTTTAGGATTGTAGGTCAACAATTGATCAAATGAGTAATTGAAAAGACGATCGGTAATATCTCTCGCTGTTGCAATACGTGGTGGAGCACCTGCCGTACCCGAAGCTACAGATAGTCCGATCGTTGATGGAACATACTCCTTAAACGCATTGTAATTTAATTTCGTATTCGCCGAAGTTTTAAACTTCAATGAAGGCAAAATGGTAAACTCAGCAAAAGCATTGGCCAATACATCCGCTATATTTCTTTTTCGCGTAACATTTTGCAACAAAAATAATGGATTTGGAAAACCAAAAGCACCATCAACTCCACCAATATATGGTCTCATACTTCCATCCGGATTGTAGATAGGCTCACGTGGATCCATCAACAAAGCACCACCGACCAAAGCACTTCTTCCGTCTGTATTCGCAATGTTTTGTTTGGTAATTGTTCCATTGATATTTAAACCGACATTCAAAAACTTAGTCACTTGACCACCCAAATTACTACGTACTGAAACACGCTCATAACCGGTATTAACAATGGACCCTGTTTCCTTAAAGTATCCAACGGAGAACATCGATTTGATTGTTCCTTTACCTGATGAAATTGTTAGATTGGCATCTGAATAAGGTGCATTGTTATTTAAAATCGCTCCAAACCAATCAGTCGAATGTTTGGTTTGCTCAGGATAACGATACCCTAATGGTACATCATTAATCGTTGGCTCCTGCTTTTTGAAATATCTAAAATTATCTTCGAAAATCTCCTTCTTAAATTGCGCGAATTCAACCCCATTCAAAACAGGTGTTCTACGCGATTGTGGAATATTCTGAATACCATAATCCAACGTAAAATTAATATTCACTTTCCCCTCTTTCGCATTCTTCGTATTGATCAAGACCACACCATTCGATCCACGAGCACCATAAATCGCGGTTGAAGCCGCATCCTTTAGAATCGAAATGCTTTCGATGTCATTTGGATTAAAATTTTGCCCTAAGGAAGTTCCGACTACAAATCCGTCAACAACATACAAAGGATCACTACCGGCACCTAAAGAGCCAATTCCTCGAACACGAACCTCAAAAGCTCCTCCGGGAGCACCCGTTTTTTGCTTTACTGTAACACCGGCAGCTCGCCCTTGCAACATTTGGTTTACGTTGTTCGCTGGTTGCTCACCAATATCCTTCATCCCAATCACAGAAATGGCGGAAGTGATGTCTTGCTTTCGTTGAGAACCGTACCCAACAACAACAACCTCAGATAACTCTTGCAAATTATCCTCTAAACTAACGTTAATGATTGATCGGTTTCTTACTATTTCCGATCTACTGTTCATACCAACCGATGAAAAAACCAGGACAGCGGTTGCTCCTGAATTAACTTGGATTGTATAATTCCCATCGGCACCTGTAATACTACCGTTGGGGGAACCTTTTACGGTTACGGAAACTCCTGGAATTCCCGAGCCATCAGATGAACTAACTTTTCCTTTCACCTGCATACTTTGTGCAAGTCCTTGAAAAAGCGTTAACATCGTAACTAATGTTAATAGAATTTTTTTCATAGAAATTTAGATTCTTTATAGTTTAATTAAAAAGTACGGAAAGTAAACAATTTGCGAAAGGCCAACTATCCTATGGCAAATAAGGATAGTTATATTTTTTATTTAATTTTTACAAAAAATAATTTTTTACCCAATCTTTAATCGACCAATCCATGCAACGCATGACAGCATGGGTTATTCAATCAAAAGCCAGGTGTAGGAATTTGGGGAAATAATAAATTCCAAATCAATATCTTTTGATGAACGTAAAAATGTGGTTCGTTTTGTCCCCTCTTTAGATGTAATTTTTGCTGTCTTTAAAATTCCCGTGTAGTACAAAGGCAAGGAGATCTTCCGCTCCATTACTTCATTCGTCGGATTATATAGCATCACAAAGCCCTTATGAATTCCATGTGGATTAACAAGAGTAAATCCATCCCAATCTCTGCCGTATGGGCTTAATTTACCAGTCATTTTTAATTGATTGGAATTGACATTTACTATCTACTGAAAAGAAAATAAGTAAAACTGAAAAATATTTTAGTATTTTGGCCGACATTAATATGGTTTTATCATGCGAAATATAGGTATAATTTTCTGTTCTCTTTTTCCACTGGTTGGTCTTTTTGCGCGACCAAATCAACCTAAAAATCACGTAAAACAACCCAATATTGTTTGGATTGTCTGCGAAGATATGTCCCCTCATTTAGGTTCTTATGGAGAAAAAGTGGCCAAAACCCCCGTTTTAGATCAGTTGGCAAAAGAGGCCGTACGTTATACCCAAGTATATTCCACAGCTGGTGTTTGCGCTCCAAGCCGCTGCGCTCTAATTACAGGTAATTATCAAACGGCTATTGGTGGACAGCACATGCGCACCTTAGGATTTTCTGCCAATGCCAAAGATGATTATCCCGCAGGTCTAAAACCCTATTCCGCTGTAATTCCAGCGGGTGTGAAATGTTTTTCAGAATACCTGCGCATGGCGGGATATTATTGTACCAATAACGCAAAACAAGATTATCAGTTTGAAGCACCCGTTACCGCTTGGGATGAGAGCAGCAAGCGAGCTCATTGGCGAAAGCGCCCTTCCAAATCCCAACCCTTCTTTTCTGTTTTTAACATAGAAACAACGCATGAATCCCAAGTTTGGGCTCGGGAAAAGCAGCCGCTTTTGGTAAATCCCAAGGACGTGCTCGTACCACCGTACTATCCCGATGATTCCGTCAGCCGTAAAACCATCGCGCGTTTTTTATCGAATGTGATGGTGATGGACCAACAAGTTGGCGAAATCATCAAGCAATTAAAAGAAGATGGCTTGTATGAGGAAAGTATTATATTTTTTTACAGCGATCATGGCGATGGAATGCCCTTTGTAAAACGTGAGTTATCTCAGCGTGGCCTAAAAGTCCCGTTGTTAATTAAGTCCCCTCATTTGCCTAAAGGAAAAGTAGATGATCAACTCATTAGTTTTGTTGACATGGGCCCCACCGTCCTTTCCTTAGCGGGCGTAAAAATTCCACAAAAAATACACGGACAGGCTTTTTTAGGGGGCCAACAAGCAAAGGCAAAACGAAAATACATTTATGCAGCACGTGATCGGATGGATGCTGAATATGACCGCGTGCGTGCCGTGAGCGACGGTCGATTCAAGTACATTCGCAATTACATGCCTGAAAAATCGTATTATCAACCGATTAAATACCGACTACAAAATCCATTAATGACGCATATGTTGGCACTCAAAGCTGCCGGAAAACTAAATGAAACGCAATTAAAATGGTTTAGGCCCACAAAATCTGTAGAGGAATTATTTGATACGCAAAATGACCCGCATGAATTTACTAATTTGGCTTCGGACCCTGCGTATAAAAATAAGTTGGCAGAACTGCGCAAAAAGCATTTGGACTGGGTTAAACGCTATGGCGATCTCGGTGAAATGCCTGAATTAGATATGCTGAAACTTTGGTGGAAGGGAGAAGCCAATCCCCCGAAAACTGACCAAACAAAGGTGGACATCGTGGCTGGGAAAGCTCAGCTTTCATGCCCTACACCCGGCGCGTCGATTGGTTATAGAAAGAATTCGAAGGAAACTTGGATGGTATATACCAAACCAATCACCATTAATAAAGGGGATTCGCTTTACGTGATGAGCCACCGAATTGGGTATACACCTACAGAAACGCGATTGAAAAATTAATATATAGAGAATGTAGAAATTGTCCTGAGAGTCAATCCTATTTCTTCTTTGTTATATAGCAAGTAAGACGCTGCGGTTATTCCTATTTACTTTAAACAAGTAACGGACGGCAGAGATTGGGATGGATTTATTCTTGTTAATCCACATGGAATTCATAAGGGCTTTGTGATACTGTATAATCCGACGAATGAAGTAATAAAGCGGAAGGTCTCCTTGCCTTTTTACTATACGGGAATTTTAAAGACAGCAAAAATTACATCTAAATAGGGGACAATACGAACCGCATCATTACGTCCATCAAAAGATATTGACTTTGAATTTGATATCTCACCTAATTCTTACATCTGGTTTTTGAGTGATTAACTGGTGTTGTCATGCTTCAGCTTAGTCAGCTCAAATAAAGATGGTCAGATAGGCTTGAAATCAATTAGTTGGATTTGCATAGCATACGCTAAAGCTGCTTTTTTTGTAAAAATCTAATAAAAATTATAACTATCCTTATTTAATTAAGGATAGTTGCCTATTAATAAATTGTCTAATTGCACTTACTTTTTAATAATATTTTAAAGAATCTAAATTTCTATGAAAAAAATTCTAATAACATTAGTTACGATGTTAACGCTTTTCCAAGGACTTGCACAAAGTATGCAGGTGAAAGGAAAAGTTAGTTCATCTGATGGCTCGGGAATTCCAGGAGTTTCCGTAACCGTAAAAGGTTCCCCCAACGGTAGTATTACAGGTGCCGATGGGAGTTATACAATCCAAGTAAATTCAGGAGCAACCGCAGTGCTAGTTTTTTCATCGGTTGGCATGACCAGTAAATCGGAAACAGTTCGAAACCGATCAATCATTAATGTTAGTTTAGATGATAATTTACAAGAGTTATCTGAAGTTGTGGTCGTGGGATATGGAACAGCAAGAGCGAAGGATTTAACTGGTTCCGTGGCCACCATTAATCAAAATACAATTAAAGATTTACCTGTTGCAACGATTGATCAAAAGATGATTGGACAAGTTGCAGGTATGCAAATTCAACAATTATCAGGTCAGCCAGGTGCAGGAACATCTGTTCGTATACGAGGTAGTGGTTCACTAGGAGCAGGGAATGAGCCTTTGTATGTAATCGATGGAATGCCTTATTCTGCAGGATTAAATCGTGATTTTAATCCCCTTTTATTGATAAATCCAACTGATATTGAGTCCATTTCTGTATTGAAAGATGCTTCATCCACGGCTATATATGGTTCAAGAGGAGCCAATGGTGTCATAATGATTACGACTAAAAAGGGTCAGTACGGCAAATTACAAATCAACTTTTCTTCAATGACTGGTATACAAGATGTACCTCAAAAAGGACGGCCTGAATTAATGAACCAGCGAGAATTTGTTGAATTGCAGAGAAATAAAATTGACATAGCCGTATTGAGAGCTGAAAATCGAAAATCAACAGTAGCAGATTATCCACTTGAATATCAAAATATAGACCAATTGGTTGGCAATGGAACGGACTGGTATGACTTATTATTGCAAACCGCCCCAATTCAAGAACACAATTTAAGTATTCAACGAGGTACGCAGGATTCTAAAATAAATGCAAGTTTTGGTTATTATAAACAAGATGGAGCATTGAAGTTCACAGGCGTCGAGCGATTTACAAGTAAAGTTGGCTTTGAATCTAACCTTAGTAAAACAGTTACTATTGGCGGTTCGCTTCTTAACTCTCTGGTTGATCAAAATCGGACGAATACCAATTCTGATCGAGGTGATGTGATTGGTATCTCGCTTTGGGCTAATCCAGTCATGTCTCCTTACATGGCGGATGGCCAATTAAATCCGTATGTAAGATCCCCTCAGAGTAAATATCATTCAGCGTGGAGTTTTGTTAATCCTTTATTCTTATTGCAAAATACGAGTCAATTAGAAAAGCAATTTCAAAGTTTGGGATCGGTATTCATCGATTGGAATATCTTACCAGATTTAAAGTTTAAGACATCTTTAAATACCATTTATTCATCGTCTAGATTCAATCAATTTGTACCGAGTACAATTGGTACATCAACAGCCAATGTTCCGCCGATTCCTGGCACTGGTAGGTCTTCTAATTCTAGGTCTGAAACGTTTGATTGGCTAATTGAGAATACGTTAAATTACAATAAAATCATCGGGCAACATCGATTTAATGCGGTTATAGGTTACACCACGCAACGTAGCAATACAAGTGGTTTGAACCTAAATGCTTCTCCATATTCAAATGATTTAATACAAACAATCAACGCGGCTCAAGCCATTAGTTCATGGGGTGAAAATGCGCAAGAATGGAGTTTAATTTCCTATTTAGGTAGGGCTAATTACTCTTTTGCTGATAAATATTTGGTTACAGCAACTTTAAGAACGGATGGATCCTCCAGATTTGGTTTTAAAAATAGATACGCTGCCTTCCCGTCATTTGGTGTTGCATGGCGGATATCTGAAGAAGACTTTTTAAAGGATAGTAAAATTATATCTAGCTTAAAATGGCGAGCTAGTTTAGGTAAAAGTGGAAATAATAATATTGGTAACTATTCTTCTTTAGCTTCCATTAATCCAGGAGCTTATGTATTTGGGGGAAATCAGGTTTCGGCTTCATTCGTTGGAATTTCCAATCCTTTCTTAACATGGGAGGAATCCAATCAGTTTGATACAGGTTTAGATATTGAATTGTTTAATAATCGAGTAAGCTTGATTTTAGACTATTACAATCGGGAAAGTGCAAATATGCTTTTGAATGATGTTATTCCAGCGATTACAGGATTTAATTCCCAAATTGTAAATAAAGGAACCGTTCGAAATAGGGGTGTTGAGATTTCCTTGAGCGCAAGCCCTATTCAAGGTAAATTTAATTGGGATTTAAACTTAAATGTTGCCGTCAATAGGAACATGGTACTCTCCCTAAATGAAAATGGTGATCGTGTCTTATCGGGAAATAACGATGGACTTCCTACACACGTGACCGTTGTAGGCAAACCGATTGGTCAATTTTTTGGATTTGTGATGGAAGGAGTGTATTCAGCCGCGGACATTGCAAATCCTGCTATTATTAAGACAGCGCAAGTGTATGAAGGTAATCCAAAATATAAAGATGTTAATGGAGATGGTCTCATTAGTGACTTTCTTGATTATAGTATGCTAGGGAGTCCGCATCCAGATTTTATCTTTGGATTTTCAAATAACTTTTCTTACAAAAACTTTAGTTTAGGAGTCATTCTGAACGGTCAGTATGGAGGACAAGTGATGAATGGTTTGAGACAAACAACGGATAATTTACAAGGATTCTTTAATGTAAGTAAAGTTTTTGTAAATCGTTGGCGAAGTGCACAAAACCCAGGTGACCCAATGCTATATGGCGTGCCCAAATTAACACCTAGTTGGGGCCACCGCGTTAATACTCGTTGGGTCGAAGATGCCTCATTTTTACGTGTTTCAAATGTAACTTTGGGTTATTCCATTCCATCTAGTTTGGTTCAAAAATCGAAACTATTTGAATCTTGTAGACTTTATCTGACGTGTAGGAATTTAGCTATGTTTACCAACTATTCAGGTGCTAATCCAGAAGCGCAATCAAGAAATATTGACAATACATTGTCTCAGGGCTTTGATATGACATCTTATCCTTTAGCCACAACTACATCATTAGGCCTTAACTTGTCCTTTTAATTTAAAGGAATAAACTGAATAACAATATGAAAAATTTAATCATTTTAATTTTTGCTCTCATCATATTTAGTGGATGCAAAGATAATTTCTTAGAGATTTATCCTAAAGCTACGCTAAGTGAAGGCAGTTTTTATAAAACGGATGTCGAGTTTGTTTTACTAGCAAACGGATGTTATGTTCCCATGAGGGATTATGAAAAAAATCAGCATTGGATTTTAGCTGAATTAATTTCAGATAATGCAAGTTTTCAAAATAACATTAGAACTGGAGAGGCTTCAAGAGGCGTCATTGATCAATTTATTTTGGCATCTGATAATACAGTCTATTCAGGTTTTTGGAACTTATCGTATAACGGGATTACACGTTGTAATAAATTACTGAGCGAAATAGATCGTCCAGCTACGGTTTGGTCTAAATTATCATTAAAAGATCGATCTAAAGGAGAAGCACTATTTTTACGGGCACTGTATTATTTTAATCTTGTTAGGCAGTTTGGTGGTGTCCCTTTAGTTTTAGAACCTACTACATCGCAAGCTGCTGTCGAAATAAAGAGATCTAAAGACACTCAGGTTTATGATCGAATTATTTTAGATTTAAGAGATGCTGCTGCATCTTTTGCCAAAGCCAAAGATGTAGAGGAAAATGGTCGAGCAAATGAGATGTCAGCCCTAGCCTTATTAGGTAAAGTTTACTTGACTACAGGAAACTTTGTAGAGGCTGAAAAAGTATTGAACACCGTCATGTCGTCTGGAAAATATGCGTTATTACCGGAGTATGCAGACCTATTTAATCCAGCAAAAAAAGATTATAAAGAAACTATTTTTGCTATTCAATATTCTGAAAATAGCCCCGAATTAGCTAATAACTTCATATTTACATTTGCTCCACATACATCTGGAGGGGCAATAACACGCCGGCCTAATATTAATATCATTTCGGCGGGCTGGAATCAACCTACTGATGATCTAATTAATGCTTTTGAGGTCGGAGATAAACGCAAATCCGTTTCGATCGGAATTTGGAATGGTTTAGACTGGGATAACAAAGTTAAACCCATTCCTTATTGTGCCAAATATAAAGCACCTATTTCCGCACCTGATAACCGCTGTGGCGATAATTTGCCAATTATTCGTTATTCAGATGTATTATTAATGTATGCGGAATCTTTAGTTGAACAAGGAAAAGTTAGCCAAGCAATTCCAAGCATTCAACTAGTTCGAAACAGGGCAGGTCTTTCAAGTCCTATTACGTTAAATGATGCGGCTAGTCTACGTGCTTTAATTGCCAAAGAAAGACAAACTGAATTTTGTTTTGAGAATCAAAGGTGGTATGATTTGAAAAGAACTGGTAAAGCGACAGAGGTGATGACCGCTCATGGTAAAAGAGAAAAAGCTGCCAAGGTATTTTTGTATCCTGAATCTTACACCTTAAATTCAAACAAGCTAATCGCTCCTTTACCTGTAAGTGAGGTTTCTATTAATAAATTAACTCAAAATCCAGGTTACTAATCAGATACCTATGAAACAAAGAAATCACATCACAGGAGCTCTTTTTATATTCTTTATTGTTGGCTTTAGCTACACAACTTTAGCCCAAAAAGACAAAAAGCCCAATATTCTATATGTTTTAGTAGATCAGTGGAGAGCCCAGTCGGTGGGCTATGCGGGTGATAAAAATGTAATGACACCCCATTTAGATCAATTAGCAAATCAAAGTGTTAATCTGACACATGCCGTTTCCGGGATGCCGGTTTGTTCACCTCATCGTGCCTCATTTTTAACAGGTCAATACCCGTTAACGCACGGCGTTTTTATGAATGATGTTTTGCTGGACACAAACCGCACGAGCATCGGAAAAGTATTCAAAGAAAATGGATACCAAACAGGCTATCTAGGCAAGTGGCATGTGGATGGGCATGGGCGCAGCTCGTATATTCCTGCGAGTCGCCAACAAGGCTTTGATTATTGGAAAGCCTTAGAATGTACGCATGACTATAACAATTCGGCCTATTATGAAGGGAACTCTCCGGTTAAGAAAGTCTGGGAAACCTATGATGCCATCGCTCAAACGCAAGATGTTTGTCAATACCTGAAAAGTCAGACGAAAAAAGATGATCCATTCTTTTTAGTGCTTTCCATCGGATCGCCCCATGACCCTTACCAAACAGCCCCAGAAAAATATCGGAAAATGTATGAAAATAAAATCTTCACCATTCGGGATAATGTTCCCGCTGATAAAGTGGAGAAAGTCCAAAATGATCTTCGAGGCTATTATGCACACATGACGGCGATTGATGATTGCATAGGCCAACTTCGTCAAACGCTGAAAGAACAAAACTTAGCCGACAATACGATTATTGTTTTTACGGCAGATCACGGTGATTTAATGGGGTCCCATGGCGCATGGAATAAGCAACAACCCTATGACGAAAGTATTCGAGTTCCTTTTCTTATCCATTATCCGAAAGCCTTTGGGCCAAAAGGGAAAAAATCCAGCATACTGATTAATTCGCCAGACATTATGCCCACGCTCCTCGGACTTACTGGAATCAATGTTCCCAAATCAGTTGAGGGTAAAGATTTTGCACCCATATTACTAGGTAAAAAGAAAAATGATGTAACCCATACCTTAATTTCCTGCGTGCAACCATTTGGCCAATGGACACGCGCAAGAGGAGGCAAAGAATACCGAGGCCTAATGACTGAAAATTATACCTACGTGCGTGATTTAAATGGGCCGTGGCTATTGTTTGATCGAACAAAAGACCCTTTTCAACTCAATAACTTAGTTGGCCAACCCGCAGTCGCCGCCATTCAAACCAAATTGGATATCGATTTATGGAACGAATTAAAAAAGCGCAAAGATGAATTTTTACCCGGTTTAAGCTATGTGAAAAAATGGAATTATGTAATCGATGCGACTGAAACCGTACCTTACGTAAAAATCAATTACCAGGGATTACCTATTTTAGACACATCATCGGGCTATCCTAGTCCCAAATAAAACAAATGAAGCACCTGTCACACGCTATGTTTACAAAAAAATTCATCAAGCCTTTGGGCTTTTCATTTGCATTTTGTGTTTATTTTTTCGCTGCACATGTAGCAGAAGCGCAATCCAAAAAGCCCAATATAATATTTATTCTGACGGATGATCAACGCGCTGATGCGATGGGCTACGCTGGAAATAAAATTATCAAAACGCCCGAAATGGATAAATTGGCCAGCCAAGGAATCTATTTTAAAAACGCTTTTGTCACAACGCCCATTTGTGCGGCCAGTCGGGCAAGTATTTTAACCGGTTTGTATGAAAGAACGCATTTATATACATTCCAACAAGGCAACCTGAAGCAAGGATATGCGGATAATTCGTACCCCGTTTTATTAAAAAAGGCAGGATATTACACGGGATTTTTTGGGAAATTTGGGGTGGAATATCCTCTATTTAAGTCCATGTTTGATGAGGGCGAAAATTATGATCGAAATACCAAGTACAAAGATTATCGGGGGTATTTCTACAAGACCCTTGGAAAAGATAGCGTTCATTTAACCCGATATACGGCGCAAAAAGCAATGGATTTTATTTCAAATGCACCCGAAGATAAACCTTTTTGCCTGTCTTTAAGCTTCAGTGCACCGCATGCCCATGACCCCGCGGTAGATCAATATTTTTGGCAACCAGAAGTGGATTCTTTATACAAAGACGTTGTTATTCCACCGCCCATTATGGGCTCGGATGCCGATTTCATGGCCCAACCAGCCTATGTTCGAAACGGCGAAAATCATACCCGTTGGCTATGGCGCTTCGACACCCCCGAAAAATACCAGAAAAGCGTCAAAGGATATTACCGAATGATTTCGGGTATAGATTTAGAGATAGGCAAAATTCGCCGACTGCTCGCCGAAAAAGGCTTAGATAAAAACACAATCATTATCTTTTTGGGGGATAATGGATACTTTTTAGGGGAGCGCCAACTGGCCGATAAGTGGCTTATGTATGATCGTTCTTTGCGTGTTCCCATGATGATTTATGATCCAAGAAATCCGAAACATCGTGTGATTGAGGATGAGGTTTTGAATATTGATATCGCACCTACCATTTTTGGATTTGCGGGAGTAGGCCAACCGTCCTCGTGGCAAGGAATAAATTTATCGGGGTACACCAAAGCCGCTTCGCCTGCAAAATCGAGAGTTGAATTTTTATGTGAACATTTGTGGAAAGTGGATATAATTGCCGCCAGTGAGGGATTTAGGACTAAAAAATGGAAGTATTTCCGTTACCGCGATGACGTAGCGCATGAAGAGTTATATGACCTTTCTAAAGACCCTTTGGAAAAAAACAACCTCATCAACAGCCCAAAATACAAGTCGGTGGCATTAAGCATGCGCCAAAAAATGCAGAAAAAGATAACGGATTTGGAGAAAAGTAGATTACCGAATTAGGCGATTATTTTTTACACCTAGGAATCAGTTAAAAAATCATTTTTTCCATTGTTCTAACTCTGAAATTTCCCCGGTAGTTTTATGTTTTAAAATCGTCTTTTTATCGCCATTGGGAAGAATTTCTTCTTTAATAAGCCAATGTTCAGCATCGTAAGATTGGTAAACTGACGGCTTTTGAAGACCCCGCTGGCCCCGCCATAACGGCAATTTCACTGGCTCCCACATTTTTGTTTTTGCGGAGGTGTAGGCTGCATCTAAAATTGCATTGACTACGTAGCCATCATAGAAGGTTTCGCGAGGAGTCGTTCCTTGCTCATACGCATCAAACATGTCATTAAACATGTTTGGGTAACCTAATTCGTGTGCTTCATCGCCAACTGGAAATTGCCAGCCCGAAGAACTTTCAGCCTTTTCGGCCACATAATGGTCCCTCACCCCACTAGTAAACATCTCAAAACCGGTGCGTAAAAATGAATTGACCCAGATGGTTCCTTCCGTACCCATGACCTCATCCCGCAAATCCATACCGCCACGAAAAGTCCACGAAACCTCAAACTGACCAATGGCCCCATTTTCATATTTTACCAAACCAATGGCATGATCCTCCGCATCGATCGGCTTTACTTGCGTGTCTGCCCAGCACATCACCTCCACAGGCAAAACATCCTTCCCAATAAAATTACGCGCAATCTCAACACAATGACAACCTAAATCCAACATCGCTCCCCCACCCGCTTTTTCCAAATCCCAAAACCAGTCGGCATGCGGCCCCGGATGTGTCTCGCGTGATTTTGCCCATAAAATTCGGCCAATAGCCCCCTCTTGGACACTTTTTAATGACTTTAAAAATTTGGGTGTATAACATAAATCTTCCAAATAACCGGCAAAAATCCCGGCTTCCTCACAGGCTTGCGTCATGCGAAGTGCCTCCTCAGCCGTCCGACCGAGCGGTTTCGTGCACAGGACAGCCTTTTTGTGTTTGACACAAAGCATGACCGCTTCCTCATGCAAAAAATTAGGCAAAGCAATCACCACAAATTCTGAGTCCGCATGCGCAATCGCCGCTTCCATATCGGTCAAAAAAACAGGAACAGCATAATCCTTAGCAAAACGAATGGCCGTTTCTTCCTTACGCACATAGACGACTGAAACGTGGTCCCGGCCGCGCCGACCGCTTAATGAATCCGCATAAAAACGCCCAATGAACCCACCTCCTAGAATACAAACTTTTGCCATGTTAGGTAATATTTAATGTAATTTCTTTTTCTTTAATTAAAAAATCTGCCTGCGTAACCGCACGCTTACCCGAGTCGATAATCGCATCATCTTGCACCACCGATACGGGCGTAATGCAGGAATCATTTTTCTCACGAAACGGCTTATTATAGGCCAAATTGTAGGCAGAAATTACGGACCAGCGCGCCGTTTCCGACAGATTTGCTTCTGAGCGATGTAATAGGTTAGGATGAAAAAATAAGGCATCCCCCGCTTTTAATTCACAATAAACGCGTTCCGAAATCTTTTCTGCCTCCCGGACAAAATCCATATCTGCTCCCTGCTGCTCCCCCGCAAAAGCATGCTCAAATCGCTGCATTTTATGCGTTCCTTTTAAAACTTGTAAACACCCGTTTTCAATGGTCGCATCTGTCAGCGCCACCATCACCGAAATCATCGCATCTGGAAACAAAAATCCATTTTTATACCAGTACCCATAATCCTGATGCCATTCCCACGCACCCCCTATTTTAGGTGCTTTTTGCATCACCTTAGAGTGAAAATGACACACCTCACCAGCTCCCAATAAATCCTGAACTGCATGGACCATCCGAGCGCAGCGTGACATCAAGCCGAAAGAATCATCCCCCGCATGAAACCAGAGCGTCAACTTCGTTTTTTTGCCATCTTGGTCATTTAGGTCAAAGGCATTTTTACCCACCGACTCATCGGTAGCAACTTGAAATAAAATTAGAATTTCTTCTTGCGAAAAGAATTGTGGGACCTGAACAAAACCATCCCGATGATAGGCTTCCGTTTGTAAATCACTGAGCATGTTGATAGGTTTAGAAATTTTCCACTAAATTTATTTAATAAATTAGCTAAATCACAAATTTAACGCCTCTATCTATTTTGATCCCAACTATGAAATTCCTGCTAAGTCATTTAATTAGGTTCAAACAAAAGCCTGCTAGTTTAAAAACCGAGTTTTCATTTCATTTTTCAGCCCTAGCATTCCTAGGTTTTTTCTTTTTCATGGTGACCGGAGTAATTCAAGCACAAAACCTCCGTGTAGGTGCTGCGCTCAGAATTATCACACCAAACCCATTATTGCCCGTCTCTGGGGGCATTGGCGTTCCTCATCCGGTTACCGAAAAGCGCGGAGATTTATTTGCTCGTGCTATGGTATTTGAGCAAGGCACAACGCGTTTTGCCATTGTTAATATTGACAATTTGGGTTGGACTTCCATCTTAGGAAATCGTTCGCGAGCCCTGATTAAGGGTATCCTCCCCGAAAATATCTTGATTGGTGCCACACATACTCACAGCGCTCCCGATGCCTATGGATTTCCCGATACATCAGGAAAAAGCTATGCGGATTTAGCCTATTTGGATTGGTGTGTCCAGCAAATTGCTGATGCGGTTAATGAGGCCACAACCACCTTGCAGCCTGCCACATTAAAAGTTGGCATGGGCGAAGCAAAAGGTAAAATAGCTTATAATTATTATGCGCCTGCGCTTTATGACCCACGTTGTGGTGTTATTCAAGCAATCGCAAGTTCGGGTGCACGGATGGGAAAACCCATTGCAACGCTTGTTAATTATGCCGTACATCCGGAGGTATTGGGCAACTCAAGAGGTATTTTAAGTCCAGATATGATAGGTCCCTTGTATCAAAAAATCGAGGAGACGATTGGAGGAATTGCGTTGTTTATGAATGGCGCTCAAGGGGGAATGATCACGGCGGATACGCGATTAACGTATGTGAAGGAGGGCCAACAACAAAAAGAGGCGAATAATTGGGAGGAATGCATTCGAATTGGGGAACTTTTAGCCACGGAAGCGATGCGAATTGTTTCGGAAGCGCCAGTACTTAAAAACCCGACAATTTATTGTACCTCTCGGAAATTAGAATTCCCCATTGACTCCGAAATCATGCGTTATATTTTGAAAAAATCGCCATTGAAATTCGTAGGGGGAAAAGAAAATTTCGTAACAACGCAGTTAAATCTGTTGAATATTGGACCCGCCCAAATTTTAACAGTTCCCGGCGAGGCCTTACCCAATGTGGGCTATTACGTCAAACGAAATATGAATACCAAAATGCCATTTCTTTTTGGATTAACGAATGACGCCTTTGGGTATATGTTGGCCAAAGTAGATTTTAATTCATTCAAACGCTATGAATATGTATCACAAACTTCCTTGGGTGAAATGACAGCAGAAATTTACATGGAACAAGCCCTGAAATTAGTCAAAGAGAGTCCTAAACCACAAGATCCATGAGTTTGAAATCGCATGGATTTTTAGCTAACACGTCATATTCGTGCCGATAAGACCTTCGTCATCACCATCAACAAGACCAAATATTATTCCTTTAAAATTAATGAGATGAAAAACACGTTTGGAATTATTTTATTGTTTTTAAGTACCTATGGTTTCGGTCAAAAAAAATCAGCCCAACCTATTTATGTAGATCAGCCATTCAAACAAGATTACAGCATCAAATATTATGCTAAAGACAGCCAAATAGCGTTAAAATCAGCCTTTTCAGACCGCAATGCTGGGATAAAAGTTTGGGGCTCCGCTGGATTAATGCTTCCCCATGATGGCCAGTTTTTATATCCGGGAAGTTTAGGCGTGGATCAGCGGAATCGTACCAGTAGCACCAAGAAAATTCAGAGTCTATCCGTTTATGAAAATCAATTTGTTTTCATGGATGATAAAGCCATTTTTAGTCATGCGTGGGCAGGCACATTATATTCGACACACCAATTGGCAAAAGCCCACATCATTGCCGGAGGAAAAGATTTTACATTTTTGATCAGTGATGGAACCGAATTGCATTTAGTTAAAAATTCAAAAACGCTTGTTAAAACCCAGATAAGCGACGA
>NZ_CBAUBA010000044.1:0-16953 GCF_964796385.1 Aquirufa sp.
AAAATAGAAACTACTTTATGCGCTTATGTGCAGCCGCTTTATGACTAGAAACGGCTTGATGTTCTTCTAATCCCACAATAGTGACCGTTCCTCCCTCGCGCTCATAATCGTTTTTGAAATGCTCTAAATTTTCCATCACGGAGTGATCAACTAATTGCGTTTTAGATAAATCAATGGTCACTTGGAAAGCAGGTGGAATGGCTTCTAACTTTCGCTTAATACCCAGGAAATTTGTAAATACAGCCGCATCTGAAATCTCAACCAAGTAGGCATCACCTGTAAAGGAAACCTCCGTAGGTGCTTTGAATATGGAACCTAAAGGCTTTCCATTCAAAAGATTAACTAAAACTTCAATTAAAATACCAGCTACAATTCCAACCAGTAAATCCACAGTTAGGGTGAATATAATGGTTACCATAAAGATTAATAACTGCTCTTTGCCTTTTTCAAACGTGCGCATGAACTCTTTGGGATGCGCTAATTTAATCCCAACGGTAATCAACATGGCCGCCAAAGCCGCATTAGGGATCAATTCGATCAAATCAGATGCCATGAGTACACAAATCAGAATGAAAAATCCATGAAAAAAATTAGCCCATCTTGTTTTGGCTCCATTCGTTATATTTGCCGAGGAGCGTGCGACCTCTGAAATCATCGGTAATCCGCCTAAAAAAGCGACTAGCGTGTTCCCGATTCCAATAGCGATTAGGTCTTTATTTGCATTGGATTTACGATTAAATGGATCCAACATATCCATGGCCTTTACGGTTAATAAAGATTCGAGCGAGCCAATGAGCGCAAACATAAGTACATATTTAATAAAGGTTGCCGTTTGTGTAACCCCTTGAAAACTTACATTCAGTTTGATATTGTCTAGTAAATTTCCGACATGAACTAGTGCATATTTGGGTTCAGTTGTTTGAAAATCTAGTAGTAGTTCAGCTGGAATGGCGATCGCTAATACCACCAATGGAGCAGGAATTTTTTTGATGATTTGGTGTTTGATTAATGGCCAACCCGTCATGATAACTAAGCTAATTATACCAATTCCTGTTGACTTGGGATCCCAGTTCAATACAAATTCGGGTATGGATGCAAACAACGCGATTGGGCCTTTC
This sequence comes from Aquirufa sp., assembly GCF_964796385.1. Classification (NCBI taxonomy): domain Bacteria; kingdom Pseudomonadati; phylum Bacteroidota; class Cytophagia; order Cytophagales; family Flectobacillaceae; genus Aquirufa; species Aquirufa sp. The sequence continues at coordinate 1,119 of NZ_CBAUBA010000044.1, forward strand.
CCTTGGCTTAATGCAGGATTAACATCTAATAAAACCGGAATTTGCTTTCCAATGATGATTAATCCGATAGATGCCAACATGCCATGTATAGCGGCTAAGGGAAAGAAATCCATCAGTTTTCCAAGCTTAAAAACCCCAAAAAGGATTTGAACCAAACCTGCGATCACCATAGCACCTAAAGCTAAGTGCCATCCCGTTTCTCCACCGCCAAATTCATTTACAGCACCTGCGACGATAACAATTAAACCTGCAGCAGGGCCTTTGATAGTCAAGCGTGATCCGGCAAAAAAACTGACGACCATTCCGCCAATGATTGCGGTGATTAAACCCATAATGGGTGGAAACTCTGACGCCTTGGCAATTCCCAGACTTAAGGGTAAGGCCAATAAAAATACAATGAATCCCGAACTTGCATCCTGAATGAAATTTTCTTTTAAGCCCGCAAAACCATCCTTAGGATCTAAATTATGATTTTTCATGGGCAGATATATATGAATAAAGCACTTGAGTTTTGCTGAGTTTCGTACTGAATTTGGATTCACAAAAATACCGTATCCATGTAGATATAAGCTAAGCCCTTTTATATAAAACTTTGTCTAACCTGTCATAAGAATTTTTAATTTAATTAGTTGATATCCCCATAAACAAATATTGCCAAACCGTCTAGGTTTGGCAATGTTTACCATTCAATTACTTTCGACTATTTCAACGAAGTCAAATATTCAACTACATCACGAATCTCTCGCTTACTCAACATCGAGCCCATCGCTGGCATCGATGAAGGATAATTTTCACGTGATTTAATCCGGCTCACCGCGATACGCAACGGCTCCGCCTCACTTGTCTTCAACTGAATTTCCTGATCCGTTTCAGAAATTACAGATCCACTAACTTCTTCTCCATCTGTTAATTTCAAGGAGATCGTTCCATAACCTGGAGCAATCCGTGCACTTGGCTCAATTAATGCTTGCAATAATTGTTCGCGCGTCAACTTACTAGCTATCCCCTTTAACGATGGACCTACATTTCCACCTTCACCACCAGCAATGTGACACCGCACACATTGTGCCGTTTGGTTGCGATTGAAAATAAAATTACCCGCCTGAATGTTTCCACCAAATAAGGCCTCTTTGAACTCATCTGTTAACGTCCCTTTGGTTTTCAATGCATCTAATTGAGCAACCAATTTTTCCTCTTTTGTCGCTTCCACCGCTTCCATTAAGTCTAATTTAATTCCAGCAGGTAATTTACCCTGCAACATGCGCGCAATTAAATCTTGCAATACCTCCGATGTATTCGCGGGATCCATTTTGGCCATACTCTGCAATACTTGTTGCTGTTCAATAACAGTTCCTTTTTCAAAAATTGGTTGCACCACAACAGGCAATTGCGCTTTTGAAATCGCTATCTTATCCAAAGATCCCATCGCTAAACTGCGCACAGAACGATCTGCATCTTCCATTCCCTTTTGAATAAGTAAAGGCAAATTCGTATCCTTTAATCTGATCAAGGACGTCAATTGCCCACCCCGAACTTTCGCAGTTGGATGATTTATAAACAACTGTGTCTGTTCAGCCGCTACATCTTTAATCCCCAATTCGGCTACTAATTGGCCCGTTGCATTCAATACTTCTGTATTCTTACTGCGAATGAATGTGGGAATGATAGGCTGAATCTTAGTAACTACATCTTGTGCATTGCGGTCCAATTTACCACGATGCCGACCATCTACGCGGTCTAATACCGATGGGTCACCCCAGGTACCCAAGGTCGCAATCGCTTCCGCACGCATCGCATCCGGAATGTTAGTGCGCTGTACATAAGCAACTAACAAATCAATTTCTTTCGCTGTTCCCACTCGCAAGCAGGCATTAATCGCCCGACGAATAATTACTTCTGAAGTAATGGAAGCATTATTTAATGTAGCTGCCAAAGCAGGCAAAGCCGCAGGAATAGACAAATCATCATGAATCGCTCGTGCCGCTTCCGCCACAATATACATATCTGAATCACTTAAGAATCGTGCTACCTCTGGACTAGCTAAACGTCTTAACACCAAAACCGCCGCAATGCGCAACGAACGATTCGATGATGTAGCCAAAGCCGCCATCGGCTCCACTTGACCAATCCGACTTAACGCTAACACGGCCGCATGGCGGATGTATACATCCTCATCTTTATTTTGCTCAATCAATTTCAATAAACCCGGAATTGCTGAAGCCGCTTGCGTACGTCCCAATGCCTGAGCTGCAAAGAATTGAACGCGCGGTGAAACGGATCCCAATGCCGCAATAAGCTCTTTTTCGACACCTATATAACGCACATCCCCAATTACCTTCAATACCTGCGCTTGAATTTCTACATCCGAATCTGATAAATAAGGCACTAAATTAGCCGCTATAGCATTGTTTTTGGCTGCCAATTGACCAATCCCCCAAATGCCATGCACACGCGCTAATTGGTTTTCTTTTTGCTCAATCGCCTTCCATAATTCCACAGCCTGCTCACGCGCGACTAATTCAAATTGTGCCTTTTGGCGAACGCGCATATCTTCATAAGCTAATAAACTTGCTAATTGAGCTACGCCAGCCTTGGAATAATCCATCTGAATGTTGGCTTTTGTCGTTGCACGCTCCACTTCCAAATCATTCGATTTTTGGTCCACATCTATCTTCCAAACACGGCCATAATTTTTAATATCCCAGCCCGTAACCCAATCCGCAACGTATAATGCGCCCTCTGGACCAAAACGAATACCTGTAGGTAAAATACCACTCACCACATCAACCTCAGATTTGAAATCAAACGAAGCGCCCTTTGGCTTTAAATCAAACGACCAAATGTGTGAGTTATTCACGTTGCCCACAAATTCAACTAAGAAGAATTTGTTTAACCACTTTTTACCTAACGCAGTACCTGGATTGTAAATCATCCCCGTAGGTCCATTGTGGAAATTCCGAATCGGTGGAATGATGTAGGCTGCTTGCCCTTCCCAACGAGGAATATATAATTTCTCATCCATCCACACTTTGTACAAATTATTCTTTGGATCCGTGTACTTTCCATATTGCCAGTTGGAGCGCCAACCAATATCCGCTCCCTCAACAATATGCACTAATCGCTCGCTTTCACCTGGATGGTCACCATCATTGTCTGAACTAATGATATTTCCATAGTGATCAAATACAAATTCGTGTGTATTTCTAATACCCGAAGCAACAATTTCAAAATCCGTACCGTCTGCATTAGAGCGAACTAAAACACCTGAATTTGGATTAGCCAAATTTCGACCATCTACCGTCGTTATATTAGCGCCAATGTCACCAATCTGCCAATAGATTTTTCCATCAGGACCCTCAATCACACTAGACATCCCATGTCCACCAAAACCAATATGTACCGCAAAACCTGTAGCAATAGATTTAGCATTGGTCCAAAGGCCCTTCTTATGTGTATTGTCTAAGCGCCATAAATCAGGCCCAACGGCCACAAACGCATCATTTTTACGTACGAGTAGGCCACCCGCGACATCCGTAACTTCTTCGTTGAATTGGTTTAAAATGCGCGTTCCCTGATCTGCATAGCCGTCACCATTTTTATCCTCCAACTTCCAGATTTCTTCTTTTTCGACCGTTAAGTCATGCCAATCATGTATGCCGTCTCCATTTAAATCAGGAAGCCATGCATTCTTCTCACTGTTCTCTGGGGCAAATGTCCTACGCAAAAAGGCCCTGCGATCTTCTACCGTTTGAAAGCCAATCGACTCAGTCATCCAATCACGATGCCCACGAATGTCAAATTCAGAAACCTTACCACGATTTGCACTATTTAAATAAACAGCTCCCTGATCATCAATGTCAATGGCTACAGGATCGGGTGCTAAACTGTCCGATGCCCAGCGCGTAATAGTCATTCCAGACGTCAACTTGATGGGTAATTTTTCTTTGGCGGCTTGTGCACGCTCGGCAATTTGATCTTGATCTTCTAAAATGACTTGATAGGTTTGTTTTTCTAATGCGCTTGTACAACCCCAAACTGCGAAAGCCAGTAAACTACCCGCGATAATTTTAGTTTTTTTCATAGCGTTAATTAATTTTCTTCATCCATCATGCTGCGTCGCTGTTTAGCGGCTTGCTTCGTGGTTTTAAATCGGTAATTAAAAGTTAGATTCACTTGGGTCAGTCGGCCTTGAAATCTACCTTTCGTGTAGAATCCTTCACCCATTGTTTCATTCCGATTAATTCGCGAACTAAATAAGTCCAACACGTTTAAACTTAAGGTTCCATTTCCTTTCATAATGTCTCTAGAAGCAGAAAGGTCCATCCACGCAATTTCTCCTCGTGTTCCTTGCGGAGTTTGTTGGGGCGCCTCGTAATTTGCCCGTATTTGAACGTCCACCCCTGAATTTAATTTTATGCGTGATGTATGTCGAACAAACCATGAATATGTATCGCTTTGGTAAGCTGCATTCACGTTTGTCGCATCTGTAATCGCCCTAAATGCATTTAAACTAATATCTGCCTTATAGGCTTTGGCTAAATTCAATGAACTCGTAACTTCAACCCCCATGGATTGTTGGTTCGCAAAATTCTCTGGTAAAGTCCGCGAAAATCCATTCGCATCCACTGAACGGATCCGATCAATTTTACCCGTTGTATTTCGATAATAGATTGAAGAACTAATACTGCCCTGATCAAAATATTTTAAATGGCCCAAATCATAGGAATCCGTAAACTCAGGATTTAAATTGGGGTTACCCGAAAAGAAGTTTCGATTATCCGATAAGGTAACGAAAGGACTAAGGTCGTTGTACGTAGGTCTACGGACCCTACGTGAATATCCTAGTTGCAAGGAATTGTCTTTGGAGATCAAATAATTTACATGGGCACTTGGAAATAGATTCGCATACTTACGCGGATTCTTTTCTTTGGTCTGCAGTAATTCTGTTTGAATATCTGTGTTCTCCCCACGAATACCGACTTGATACGAGAATTGGTTTACTTTATTTCCATATATCGCATAAGCTGCCGTGATGTTTTCTTGGTACACAAATATGTTTTCCAAGCCTGGTATCGTTGTAAATTCTCCCGAAGCTTGTTGTTCGGTAACGATGTAATCATTCGTCATATCACGAAAACTAGTTCGTAAACCCGTTTCGATTTTACCCTCTTTGCCCACCGGATTAGCATAATCTACCTGAAGAATCCACTGCCGTTCATATTCATCATTTAATGCCCTTTGAACCAAACCGTTTTCCGGGAATGCGGAGCCATCACCCTTCTTACTTACCTGGGTATACGTTTGATCCGAACGCTCCCAATAGTCCAAGTAACGCAAGTCGGCAGAAAACTCTTTACCCTTCTTCGCAAAGCTCTTTTTAAATGTTAAAGCATATTCTGCATTTGGCTCAGCTTCCAATTCAACCTGCTGGCGATCCGTAATACTGAATAAATTCAACTTACTCAATTTATAATCTCGGTAATTGAAATCTGAAATACGCTTCACATCTGTCCTTCTGAAGATATATGAACCCGTTAAGATTGTTTTGTCGTTAAAAAAGTAATCCGCTCCGCCGCGAATGTTATTCACCATACCTCGAACGTTATTTTTAGAGGTTTGTTCCAAATAGTTCGTTTGCCCATTGGCATACACTTCCTGATAAATATTACCTCTACCTGGAGTCCTACGATAGAATAACCCATAATTTAAAAAGAAGTTTAATTTATTTTTTCGGTAGTTGACAATCGCCGTCGCACCAAAATTCTCCGGATAACCCGTCGTCGTCTCAATCGCCCCATTAAACCCTTGGTTCTGATTTTTCTTTAGGACAATGTTAATAATACCGGCCATACCCTCTGCTTCATAGCGCGCAGATGGATTTGTGATGACTTCTACTTTATCGATTAGATTACCTTGTAAGGAGCTTAGGCCGGAGGATCCGTTGATGCCCACGAGCGTAGACGGTTTCCCATCAATCAATATACGCACATTATCGCTACCACGTAAACTAATTCCCCCTTCTCCACTGACTTGAATCGAGGGTAGATTACCTAAAATTTCGGCAGCGGTCGCACCTTTATTGGCAATGTCTGTGCCTACATTAAAGATGCGGCGGTCTAATCCCATCTCCATGGATGCTTTTTGGCCTTTAACAGTAACTTCTTCGAGGGTTTTAGAACTGGGCTTTACGTCAATTTTACCCAAGTTGGTGGCTTTATCAATGGATACATTTTCTATTTTTTTTGTTTCAAAACCAATGCTCTCCACGAGTACATCATAAATTCCAACTGGAGTATCAAAAGAAAATAGCCCTTTCTCGTCGGTGATTCCACCCGAAATGACTTGCGTTGTTTTTGATTTTTGAATCCGAATACTTGAAAAAGGAACAGGAGCTTGGGAAGCAGCGTCGATTACATGTCCAGAAATTTTATACCGATTTTGTGCGGGGGAAATAAATGGTAAGACTAGTAAAAACAGGTATAGAAATTTTTTCAAGGTTGGTAGGTTTAAACTTAAATACAAACATAAGTAGACAAGTCGAATTAATTTGCACTAATCTGTAGGTTTATGTTGGAGAATTTCAGGCTTTTGTCGAATTTTCAATAACCTAATTTCAATCAACTACTTTATGAGCAAATACGTACTGAGTTTCTTTTTACTTTCACATCTCCTATTTAGTCAATCTGCAGCCGATCAGGCTCGTTGGAAATCCCAAGCATCTCGCGTCGAAATCTTCCGCGATACCTACGGCGTGCCCCACATTTATGGCAAATCAGATGCGGATGCGGTGTTTGGTCTACTGTATGCACAATGTGAAGATGATTTTTCACGTGTCGAAATGAATTATATTGAGAAGTTGGGGCGCATGGCTGAAGTTAAAGGCGAGTCACAAGTAGCGAATGACTTGTATATACGTTTGATTATCGATGCGGAGGAGGCGAAAGCGGATTATGCCCAAAGTCCGGTTTGGTTAAAGTCCTTGTTACAAGCCTATGCTGATGGGATCAATTACTATTTATATAAAAATCCGAAGGTGAAGCCTGCCTTATTGACTCATTTTGAGCCTTGGTTCCCTTTATTGTGGACGGATGGATCGATTGGGGCCATATCCACTGGAGATGTGCAAGCTGAGGAGGCCGCTAAATTCTATCAAATTCGTTCTTCAGTCGCTTTTAAACAAGTCAAACCACATGGACCTGATGAAAAATTGATGGGATCGAATGGGTTTGCGGTTGGCCCTACCCTATCAAAAAGTGGTCATTCGCTCCTATACATTAATCCACACGTTACGTTTTATTTTCGGCCAGAGGTTCATATGAATAGTGAAGCGGGAATGAACGTTTATGGAGCTGTTACGTGGGGACAGTTTTTTATCTATCAAGGATTTAACCCTTATGGTGGTTGGATGCATACATCAAGTGAGGTGGATGTGGCTGATTTGTATGCAGAGACGACACGTGTTCATGGTACAGGTTATCAATATCAACTAGACGGCCGCTGGTTGGACATCAAAGAAAAGCAAATCTCATTGCGTGTGAAAGGCGAATCTAATCCACGTATTGTAAAGGCATTTTATACCCATCGAGGTGCTGTGATGGCTTCGCGGGATGGCCGCTGGATTTCAGTACGCTCCTTTAACCGATCATTAAAAAGTTTGGAGCAGAGCTGGTTGCGCACGAAAACGAAGGGACTTGCTGATTATACGAAGGTGATGGAGATGCGAGCTAATACATCGAATAATACGGTTTATGCCGACAATCAAGGCAATATTGCGTACTGGCATGGCAACTATGTTCCGCGGCGGGATCCTGCTGTGGATTGGGGTTTGGTACAAGATGGAAGTAAATCGTCTAATGATTGGAAAGGATTACATGCTTTAAACGAAATTGTTCAGGTGGTGAATCCGGAGACCGCTTGGATCCAGAATTGCAATTCGACCCCATTTACAGTGTCGGGTACCTCGAGTCCCAAGCGGGCTAATTTCCCGGTTTATATGGCACCTGATGGTGAAAACTTTCGAGATAAAAATGCGGTGCGTTTATTTAGTGAGGCGCAGCGATTGGATTTACATGAGCTCATCAAATTAGGTTATGACCGAAATTTAGCTGCATTTCAAGTTTTGCTTCCAGCCCTTATGCGTGATTTTGATGCGCAACCGGTGGAGGCATTACGTCCATTAGTGGATACCTTACGGCATTGGGATTATCAGGCACGGAGTTCATCGATTGCTCAAGCTTTAGCTGTTCGTTGGGGATTAAAATTGTTACCTAAAATCCCGAAGCCTTTCGTCTTTGGTGGCCAAACGGATCCAGTACAAAATTTTACAAACTACGCTGCGAATCATCGTCCTACTGAAACTATGGAGGCATTGCAGGCTGTATATGCGGATGTTATGCGGGATTTCGGTCGGTGGAATGTCACCTGGGGAGAAATGAATCGTTTTCAGCGTATCGCCAACATGCCCGTTTTTGATGATGCCAAACCTAGTATTGCGGTTCCTTTTACGTCTTCAGCGTGGGGACAGCTCCCTTCGTACACGAGTAGGCCTTTTCAGGGGTCTAAAAAATGGTATGGTGTGAATGGGAATTCTTTTGTGTGTGCGGTTGAGTTTGGCTCGAAAGTGAAGGCATATTCGTTGTTGGCCGGCGGCCAACAAGGCGATCCGACCTCACCTCACTTTTTTGATCAGTCGCAAGATTATGCGGATGGTAAGTTTAAGGAGGTTTTATTTTATAAATCGGATGTGATGAAGCATGTGGAAAGAAAATATAGACCTTAAATCAAATTTCATATATTCATTTACAAAAAGAGTGCAAATGAATTGGGCTCAGATTGAGCTAATTGCAATAAAGAGTATTTTATTTATGATACTTATTGCTTTTTATTCTCCATGATTTATCTATTAGTTACCCTAGGATTTGTAATTTCAGTTGTAATCTTTATCTATCGAGATGAAAAATATGGAGCTAATTTTTACCTTTCATTATTTCTTTTTTGTAATACCGTTTATTCATTAACGTCATTTAGTTTATTTACCCCTGATTTTCGCTGGTTTGTTGCAATGGTTCAACCCTATGTAATACTATTTAATATGTCCGCTGGACCTTTTATGTATTTATATTTTCTTCGGTTGTTCAACACTGATTTTCAATTTAAAAAGATTCACCTTTTACATTTTTTACCGGCTGTTTTATTCTTTATAAATGGGTCTAGCTATATTTTTGTAGATCCGGTTTTTAAAAGTAATCTGATAAAGAATTTTTTAATAGATCCGGGGATTGGGATAAATCTTCCTACTTTATTTTTACCATTTTATGCACATGTGGTTTTTCGATTTCTTCAAACCTCTACTTATTTGGTTTTGTGTATGGTTTTATTTTTGCGTTTTAATAATTCAAAGGCGTTTCAAATTTCATCAGGCGAGTCTAACACAATTAACTTTTTACATGTATTTCTATTTGCATTCACAGGTCACTTTGTGATGTCTATTTTTATTGGTATAAGATTCAATCCTGCATTTGATATTTATTTCAATGAAATCATAACTTTAGATGCTTTGGTTTTAACCTCAAGGTATTTTTTTGCTTTTTTTATACTTTCAACTTTATTTAATCCTAAGGTTATTTTTCAAAAGTTTTTTGTTTTACAATTGGTCAAAAAAAACCACTTGCGAGATAAAATTTTTCCAAATGAAAGTAGCGGAGAGGGAATTTTGAAATATGATATACCGAATATCGAAAATCTTTTTATCGATATTCTTGATCGTAAAGTATATTTAGAGCCAGGATTTTCGATGACTAATTTATCTGAAATGCTAAAAATTCCAGTTCACCAGGTTTCTTATTTTATCAAGGTTACTTACGGAACTTCCTTTAATGATTGGAAAAATGGATTACGCGTTAATCATGCCATTGAATTAATTGAATCTGGTAGAGCGAATGTATTGACCTTGGAATCAATATCTATTGAATGCGGGTATCGCTCGCGGGCAAATTTCATTGATGCCTTTAAAAAAATGAGGAATAAAACTCCCTCTGAGTATTTAGCTGAGTGTCGAAAGCTTTCATAAGTATTTAAATCTTTTTTACGTGACTAGTTGGGTAGGTTTTGTTCAATGAACCCCCAAAATTATTTTTTTTAAGTGTACTAACACGTATAACATGTTATACTGTTATAACATATTTTTTCAATTCGTTGATTTTGCGGTTATTTCAAGCCCTTTTCGTACCCAATTTTTATTTTGGTACTTCTGTTTTGACTCATTTTCCAATTTCAAGTCAAAACAAACGCGAGCTAATCCACATGTAACGCTCGAATTTACTTTGATTTGCACAGACAAAACCCAAACATACGCACTTTAATACTTCAGTACTTTATTTCTTGTTCTATAAATAATATTTTGTCATGTTTGAAATTGTATCCGTTTTTGGTTTATTGGTGTTTGTGGTCGTTACCATTAACATTACTTCATCTAATCGTGAAAACATCTATTTAAGCCTATTTTATCTTTCAATTAGTATTTTTGCTATCACTTTTAATTTTCCTTTTTTTGAAAATCGTCCAGAATTTTTAAGCTTATTAGTTCCTAGTGTATTTCCACTTTATTGGGTAACATTCCCACTAATATATTTATACGTTAAAAATTCTTTGCAGCCAAATAGTTCACCAATTTTTACATGGAAGGATTTGCTCCATTTCATTCCAGTTCTCATTACCTGCATAAATTTTATTCCTCATTTTCTATTGTCCCATGAGGAAAAATTGCATTTCGTTCAACAAATTATCTTAAACAATCGCGATCTAGTCTACACCAAAACACTACTTTTTTCAGCTAAGTATACGTATTTTATAAGACCCCTCTTCAGTTTATGCTATTGTTTAGCAGCGGCAAATATTTTTTTTAAGTATAAAAAGGAGTTGAAGTTTAAAAATAAAATTGAGCAAAATCGCACCAAAATTTCTTGGTTTTCAATTCTAGTCTTTTTTACCATCACAAACACGTTTTTCTCAACTATTTTAACTTTTTATGCTTGGGTGAATGTTCAAAATATTGATTCAACGGATAGTTTTAAATACGCGTTGTATTTTCCCACATTCTTTTCATTGATAGCGAGTGTTCTTATTTTCTTTTTTCCAAGTGTTATTTATGTTAATTACAAGCGTAGATCACCACTGAAGGAATTTAGACCTGAAAGGCTAGTTATAAATGATCAATCTATTTCATCGGTACTGATGCAATCCTCGGATCCAGATAACTTCAATGCTGTTATATCGAATAAGTTGGTTGAGTATTTTAATGATAAGCCTTTTTTGCAGCCTGGATTTACCTTGTCAACCATTTCTCGGGATACAGATATTCCATATCATCAATTGACTATTTATTTTAATAATTACTTGGGTAAAAATTTTAATGATTGGAAAAATGACGCTCGGATTGAGCATGCGATGAGTTTAATTAGTCAAGGTCAGGCTCAAAACTTGACATTAGAATCTATTGCATATTCCTGCGGTTTTTTATCGCGTTCGAATTTTATTAACTCATTTAAAAAGAAAGCGGGGCTTAATCCATCTGAATATCTGAGAAGTATTCCTCAGGAATCTATTTCTGTTTAGAGATTAGAGAGTAGAGAGTAGAGAGTAGAGAGTAGAGAGTAGAGAGTAGAGAGTAGAGAGTAGAGAGTGCCTATTTTGTTGCTGCTTTATTTATAGTTAGTAGTGTGGAGCCTAGTAATCTAAGAAGCTCGTCTACATCTTTCAATAATACAAATGTTTCCTGGGTGGTTAAAAACTGGCTTGCTTCTAAAAGCTTTAACCAATATTCTGTTTCCTTAGCTTCTTTGTAAGCCAAAGATATTTTAAACTTAAAGTCATTTTTAGAGTACCCACCAATGGCCTCAGCCACATTGGCACCTATCGAGGTGCCTGATCTTAAAATTTGTTTGCTTACTATGTATTCATTTTTATTGGTAATTAAATGCTTGTAAATCAAGATGATTTATTTTTAAAGCAAAATCAAAAGATTTGGATTCTGTAATTGACTTAGATTTCATCGGGGTTATTTTTTCCAATATTAACCAAAAGTCAAATTTTAATATGCGCAAAAACTGATATTTAAAATAGATTATAAGTTTACTCTCTACTCTCTACTCTCTACTCTCTACTCTCTTTGTACCTCCATTCAATAACTCCAAGTACATTCATTCTGAACTATCTAAACAAATGAGGCTTTGTGTACTAAAATTTCATTTCAGTCCTAAAAAAGCCTGTATGGTAATGTATTGGCTTTTTTTAACCAGGTATGTTTGTAGAGTTAATTTACTACAAAGTTAAAAATTACTTCAACACGAATTTAGTTGAGCTAGGCATAAAGTCTAGAATTTACTTTAACTCTTTAGTGATTGTTCTAAATCTTATCTGAAAAAATTATGAAAAATTTAATCAATTCTTTTAAGTACTATTCGGTCTCGTTTTGCTTAGTTATTAGCTCTTTGGGCGCTGTGATTGAAGTGAATGCGCAAACTTATAATCTGTCTGTTGGCACAAACGTATCAACTTACTTGTATAAAAACTCAGAGGGTGCCACGATTGATTTTCTAAAAAGAGGTTCTGGATCCCATTTTAAATTGGGTTCTGAGTTCCAGTTACTTGATACAACTAACAATCAAGGGGCTACAAGTAGAATGGCCATTTTTTTTTCACAAAGACAATGGCTTGCTCGTCCCTTAACACGAATAAAATTTGATGTGCAAGTTGAGACGAATCAGATTAATGCAGTAGGGGACCAACAAGGAATAGCTTTTTCATACCAAACAAATTTTGTTGGCATGTCGGGTGGTTTTGGATACCACTCTCCTACTTACAAAAATTGGTCTGCTTTATTGAAGGGTCGATTTGCTGTTCATAAACTCATTCAAGGAAATCAAGCGTTAGGTAATGCTTTTCTAGACCTTACAAAAGATGACCAGTTTTCTCGATTACAGTTTTTTGCTGGTTTGGAAGCTCAGCTCCAAAAAAAGTTGAATGATCGATTGTATGCTTTTTTGTCTTACCAACAAATGAGCACGATGCATCCGGAAATATCCGGAAAACCTACGCTTAATTTCCAAACAAGTACCATCAGTTTTGGTATTAAAATTTTAAAATAATTGCTTTCAAGTTCTGAAATCATGAAAAAACTATTACTCGGATTCTTCTTTTTAACTCTATCCTATTTATCTTTTGGGCAATCAAAGGGGTTAAATTATCAAGCTGTAATCATGGATCCCAAACCTATTGAGATACCGGGATCACCTATGACAGGCCAGCCATTAAAAAATGGAAAGGTTTTTATGCGGTTTTGTGTTTTGTCAAAAGCAGGTAAAGTTGACTATGTTGAATATCACAACGTTACTACGGACGAGTTTGGATTAATTAATTTAACGATTGGTTCGGGTAATAGTGAATCTCAAAGTGGTTTATCTACAAATTCCACAAGTGTTACTTATCGGACTTTTGAAGCTATTAAATGGGATTCTGAATTAAGAAAGCTTTCTGTCGATCTTAGCTTCGATTCAGGTAAAAATTTCAGTAACGTAAGTGTTCAACCATTTAATTATTCAGCTTATTCGCTTTATTCTGAGGCAGTTGATTATAAAAATGTGCGTGAGTCACCTACCGAGTTATCCTTTTTTAAAAATGATGTGGGATTTTTAGTGCCGCCCGATTTAGATCCAGTCAAAACTAAAATTGAGCAAAATCAAAGAGAGGTAACTTCAAAATTTTTGATTGTTAACCAGTCTTTGGATGAAAACTCGAAAAAAATAAATGAAATATCAACTAGTATTTTAAGCCAAGGTGATAAAATTGAAGAACAGAGCAATCGAATTAATTCAAACCACGCAATTGTTACGAATGAGATTGCCAAGACAAATGTTGAAGTATTGAATACAAAATCTAAAATAGAACAAATGTTTCCTGCTTATGAGAATAACGGAAATAAATCAAACAGTATTCAAAATGATCGATCAAGTACAATTAAATATCCATCAGTAAAAGCTGTTAAGGATTATGTTGATCAAGCGACTTTAGGTATTGCCTTGCAAGCTTCCGTTGATGCTAAAGAAGAAAAACAAAATAAGTCGACAAATATTAAATCAGATAACAACCCTAGAGTTAATTATCCAACTGTCGATGCTGTAAAGACTTTTGTTTTGGAATCTGCACTAAGTATTGATACGAAATTGATTATTGATGGCAAGGAAAATGTGGCTAATAAATCCTCTAATGTGGTTAATGATGCTAATTCGGAGGATAAATATCCAACTGTCAAAGCCATCAAAAAATATGTGGATGAAACTACTTTGGGGAAAAATTTGGCTGATCAAATTACCAGTAAAGAGGAGAAATCTAATAAATCAGTTGAGATAAGGGCTGATGAATCCAACCCAAATTTATTTCCTACGGTTTTAGCTGTTAAAAAATTCGTTGCCGACGCAACCATAAATGCGTTGACCGTTGAAAAGCAGTCCATAGGTCTTAACGGATCTGTTATTTCGTTGACCGGTGGAGGAAATCCGTCAAGTGTGACTTTACCCACAGCTTCGTCAGATGCATCGGGTTTGATTCGGCTGAAGGGTGATTTGGCTGGTACTTCAGACGCTCCAACCGTTCCAGGCTTATTAAGTAAAGAGAATTCTTCGAACAAGACTGACATAATTAAAGCAGATGAAAATAATTCAGCTTTATATCCCTCTGTTTTGGCGGTAAAAAAATTCGTAGCTGATGCAACGATAAATGCATTAACCGTTGAGAAGCAGTCTATTGGTCTTAATGGAACAGTTATTTCATTGGATGGTGGTGAGAAGCCAACAAGTATTACGTTACCAAGTGCATCAAATGTTGCATCGGGTTTGGTCAAGCTGGCAGGTGATTTAACTGGATCAGCAGATGCTCCTTTGGTCAAAAATGATGCGATTACGACAGATAAAATTCTGAATGGGAATGTGACTGATGCGAAAATTGCGGGAATGGCATCTTCAAAACTAACTGGTCAAGTAAGTATTTCAAACGGTGGTACAGGTGCTTCTACTAAATTAGATGCGCGCACGAATTTAGATATTAACAATGTTGACAATACGTCTGATGCTTTGAAGCCGGTCAGTAATGCCACAAAAATTGAGTTGGACACGAAAGAAAAGATTTCTAACAAGTCTTTAAATGTTTTAGAAGATGCTGGTTCAGATGATAAATATCCTTCTGTTAAGGCTGTCAAAAAATTTGTAGAGGAAACAACTTTGAGTAAATCGTTATCTGAGGAAATTAACAATAAAGAAAATCTAAGTAACAAATCGAAAGATCTAAACGCTGATAAATTGTCAGATACGAAGTACCCTACTGTGAAGTCGGTGTACGATGAAATTGATCATGAGAAAAAGCGTGCTATTGGACGTGAGAATGGTATAGGTGATGAGGTTTCAGCAGAAAGAAGACGCTCTATTGATAAGGATTCAGAGCATGAAAAGTCAATTGCCGACAATAAGAAATCTAGCGATGAGAAAGAAGCTGTTTTGGATAAGTTTATTACTGATAATAAATCAGCCCAGGATACAAAAAATCAAGCTTTAGATAAGTCTATTGCAGATAATAAATCGATGGCTGATGCCAAAGATTTAGCGCTAGATAAAGCGATCAATGATAATAAGTCGGCACAGGATACAAAAAATGCATCCATAGATAAGTCAATAACTGACAACAAGAAAGCTGGAGATGATAAAGATGCGCTTACGGATTTAGCTATTCAAAAAAATAAGGATGATCAAGGCTTGGTTAACGCGTCACTTGATTCAAAAATTTCAAA
>NZ_CBAUBA010000045.1:0-15917 GCF_964796385.1 Aquirufa sp.
GTCTTTAAAATCAACATTAGAGACAATGCTTACCCTATCTTCAAGCTGATTGGCTAAAATAAAATCACGTAGCACGTGTTCGTATGGAGATGATTTTCCAACGAGTACCAAGTGGATATGTTCGGGTAAATGAACTAAAGCTTTTAGAATTACCAATTGATTTTTACGATTTTCCAACGTGCCCACGCAGAGTAAATAATTTGTAGGTAGTTGGTAATTTAATCGAACTTGTGCTAATCCGGCAGCACTAATGGGCAAGTTGAAAATTGGATCGCAACCCTGATAAACCACGTCAATTTTACGTTCGTCAATTCCGAAAAATTGAACGATATCATTTTTCGTTTGTTGGCTTATCGCAATAATCCGATCCGAATTTTCACATGCCGACCGAAATTTTATGCCGTAAATAAATCGATCTATAGGTTTAAAAAAGTGAGGATACCGAAGAAAAATTAAATCATGAATGGTCACTACGGATTTGATTCCCTTTTTATTTAAGCCGAATGGAATTTCATGGCTTAAGCCGTGGAAAAGCTCCACCTTATCTTTTACAAGTTGGCTTATTATTCCTTTACTTCTCCAATACGATTTGAATAATTTAAATGGCGAAGTTCTTATTGTCCCATTACTTAAAAGGTATAAAAAATCCGTTCTATTGTTTTTTTTCAGTTTGGGACTATAAATAAAATATTGATTTGCTGGATAATGATTTGCTAAAATTTGAATGACAGATCTAGCATAATTACCTAAACCTGTAAAATTATGAAAGGCTCTTTTTGCTTCAAATCCGATTCTCATGTTTCTAAATACGTATAAAGTGCGCTCGATTTGAGTCATCAATTAACTTAATCACTAAATTATGCATAATTAAAGCGAACGCCAATAACTACACGGGAGAGCGTCTATAATAACAGATGTATAAATAGAAACTCTCAAATTAGTTAATCAACATTGTACCTTTTGACAAATCAATTTCTCTATATTTAAAAAAATTAAAATTCGATTGAAAGAAACACAAGATCACATAATCATCAACAATTTAAGTTATGATTTAGAAGCTTTAGAAAAGGATTGTTGGATACGATTAGTAAATGGTGCCACTAAGAGTAGAGATTCCTTTCACACTCCATGCATAGCCACCCTGAACAAAGGAGAATCAAGCCTTCGAACAGTTGTCTTGAGAAAAGCTTCTCCCTTAGAAAAAGAGTTATGTTTTCATACAGATATTCGTAGTCCAAAGTGGAGCGAATTAAAGATAAATTCATCCATTAGTGGACTGTTTTATGATGCTACAGCACGCATTCAGTTACGTATTAAGGGAATCGCAGAATTACACTATAATGATGAAATTGCAGCAGAGGCATGGCAGAAAACGGCTTTATCTAGTAGAAAAAGTTATTTAACCGACTTAAGTCCCTCAAGTTTTATTGATTTTCCTAGTAGTGGATTATCAATTGAAATAGAACAAGACAATTTTACTTGGGAGGATAGTGAGATAGGCCAACAAAATTTTGGTGTTGTGTGTATACACGTTGAATCAATTGATTGGTTATACTTACATCATACAGGGCATAGACGAGCATTCTTTGATTATAAACAGGAATGTAATCTATGGATGATCCCCTAGATTTAGTCTAAAATTTAAACAACAAGGAGCTGTCAAAAAAAATGATGGCTCCATACACAACTAAGTGATCACGCTGGGACCTCTTATTAATTACTAACTAAGAGAATATCAAATTATTAGACTGCTAAATTAAATTCTCAACTCAAAGGCGAGCCACATTTATTTCTTTTTGAATATTTGTTCTTTAAAATACTCTGTAAATTCCTTTTCAGGTGCAAAGTACATAACTAAGTCATATCCTGAGGTCAAATTTAAGGCACTAGTTGAAAGACTGCTCTTTCTTTGACAACATTCTTTAAAGTCGGTAGTCCTGTCAGAATTACATAACAACTTCATTTTTCAGTTATACCAGAAATTTCACTTTTGAACTTCGCAGATAAAACAGCGGAAGTACTTGTACTAGAGGTCGCCGGATTCGTAACCACCGTTGGTATCCACGGTTAGGGATCAAAAGCATTGAATGCAACCATAATCATCAAATCGGTTATTTTTAAGGATAGATTGAGATTTTCCATATCGCAAGAGAAAAGATATAAGGAAAATAATAGACACACACGTATTTCATTGGTTTAATGTTTAGGTGAACAATTAGATTTTTATGATGGGAAGAACCAGGGAAATACAAAAGACAAAATCTGCCCTTTACATCAAAATTGAACTTAAATTTGGACTTGGAATATAAATTTCGTGGGAATTAGGTGTAAGATGTGTTTTCGATTTGTTGTAAAATGGCCTAGTAAGCTAAATAGACCGATCTAAATTTTAAATAATTATGTTTAATTTAGAAAAATTAAAAAAATTTAAATACTATGTTTCCTTACCCAAAAATCAAAGGTTTGATTGCAGCGGTATTTACTCCTTTTCGCCCAGATGGAAAGATTAATTTGGACCTAATTCCAGCCTATGCCGCCCGGTTAAAGAGTCAAAGAGTCGCCGGCGTTTTTGTCAATGGTTCCACGGGAGAAGGAATGTTATTAACGATAGAGGAACGGAAAGCCATCATTGAAAAATGGATGGAATTTAGCGAAGATAATTTCAAAATCATCGTTCATGTAGGGAGTTCCAGTATCGAAATAGCCAAGGACTTGGCCGCTCATGGAGAGAAAATTGGCGTATACACCGTGGCTTGTATGGCCCCCAATTTTTTCCCTTCTTCTGATATAGATGTGATGGTTGACTTTTGCAAACAAGTAGCCTCATCCGCGCCTAATACCCCTTTTTACTATTACCATTTACCCGCTGTTACGGGTTCCCATATCAAGGTAAACCAATTATTCAAAAAAGCATCTGGGATTATCCCCAACTTAGCCGGTGTTAAATTCACCCACACCGACTACATGGATATGCATCAATGCATAGCCTTAGAAAATGGCCGATTCGACATCTTGCATGGACATGATGAGATTTTAATTAATGGCCTTGTCTTAGGTATCGAAGGAGCTATTGGTACTACATTTAATTTTATGCCTGGGGTTTACCATGCGATTTTGAATGCGTATTCTGATCAAAACTATGCCTTGGCCCGTAGCCTTCAAATGAAATCAATTGAAGTCGTAGAAATCATGTTAAATCACGTAAACGCAATCGTGGGTGGAAAAGCAATCATGAATATGACCGGTTTGGACTTTGGTGTTTGTCGAAGTCCTCTCCGTAATTTAAATCCAGAGGAATTAAAGCGATTAAAAAGGCAGTTGGAAGAAGTTGGTTTTTTTGATTCAATCATTTACCTAGATGGAAGAAAATGAGCCTATTGACCTTATTTCTTACCATTAGTATGTGGCTTGGGCATGTAGGTCAACCCGCTGAATTGCCTACCAAATCAAATCAAATCCAAGCCTTAATCCAAGTGGCCCAGTGCAAAAACTTTTGGGTATCTGTCCATGCCATTGAATTTCTAGCAAAATTAGGTTTTAAAAAAGAGGCCGAGAAGTTAGCGCTGACCCAACTTAAACCCTTTGAAGAAACACCTGAGAAACGAATTGGATATTGGCGCGCCCAATTCCTCGCCTCCAAAGAAAGCGCTCAGCGCAACTTTTGGTTAACTAAAATCAAAAATACCTATTTAACTAGCTCTGAGACCGATCGAATTCATGCAGCCGAATCATTAGCCAAACTTGGCGTTTCCTTCAAAAATTTGAATCAGAAGGTGGTTGGTCAGGACCTTAATTCCGACGGCATGATTTATTCATTTACCCGGTGGGGTTATTCGCTAGGAAATCATCCACGCGAACTTCCCGACTACACAGCCCTTCTCAAAGAAATAAGCAATAAAAATCCCAAAAACCGAACTTTAGCCGCCTATAGCTTCGGATTTTTATCGCCCAAAATGAATATAGCTACTTGGAAATCCCTAGCAAACTCCGCGTTGAAAGAAGATCCCAATTCGGAAGCCTATGCCTACCTAATAGGTGGCGCTTATGTTCATTACAAACAATTCAAGCACCATGCGGATGACCTATTTCAAGAAATCAGGAAATGTCTTCTTCGCTTTGAGTATTCATCCAAAAAATCAGAAAAAATAGAATTATGCAAGGCCCTAGCGACATCCAACTCCGTAGAAGACCAGATGATCATTGAACGTATTCAATTATCCAGTAGGCCTATCAAATTGGATTCAACGACCTCTCAAGACCCTACTGAGGCCGATTATTTAGATATTAAAGCCGCAGCAGCCTATGCCTGGTTACGAATGAATGCCAAAAAAATTAAATGAACCTATTAAATCCTATATTTAAAATTCAATTTGTTATGAAACTACGTCCACTTATTTTCATTTTTATTTGCTGTGCCTTTTACCTTCAAGGACAAGCCTCGGAAAATGTACAAATTACCAAAATTTGGGACAAGGGAGAACATAACGCATTTACTGATCTGATTCGCTTTAAAGGTCATTTTTATTGTGTTTTCCGTGAAGGATCAGGCCACGTTGGTGGAAGCGATGGAAAAATTCGCATCCTAAAATCGAAAGAGGGTAAAATCTGGAATGAAGTGGCCTTATTGGAAAAAAAGGGCTTTGATTTACGTGATGCAAAATTATCGATAACGCCTGAGGGGCGAATCATGGTTATCATAGGTGGGAGTATGTATGTCGATAAAATTTTAAAAGGGAGAATCCCACATGTATCTTTTTCCAATGCATCAGTCTCGACATTTTCAGCACCAGAACCTGTAGAAATCGACCCCTCCATCGTTTCTTGGGGTGATTGGATCTGGCGAGTCACCTGGCACAAAGGCATCGGATATGGAATCGATTATCAGGTCGGACCCGATGAGAGAAAGGGACCTACATCACTTTTTCTCGTCAAAACACGAGACGGAAAAAAATTCAGCAAGGTGTCTAAACTCGAGGTGTCAGGGTTCCCTAATGAGGCAACTATTCGTATCGACCAACAAAATACCATGTATGTCATGATCCGCAGGGAATTAGAAGATAAAATGGGTGTCATGGCAAAGAGTACATTTCCTTTTGAAGATTGGGCCTTTCAAAAAATGCCCATGCGCCTTGGTGGCCCGAATTTTATATTTGACAAAAATCAAGCGAATATCATAGCTGCAACAAGAATCCATGAGGGTACAACTATGTCGACTGGTATTTTTGTCAAAAAGGGCTCAGAGGATTTTAAAGAAATCATCCGATTGCCTTCAGGTGGCGACACGAGTTATGCAGGAATGGTCACGTATGGCAACTATTTATGGGTTACCTATTATTCTTCCCATGAGGGAAAAACATCGATTTATTTAGCCAAAATATCAAAATCATATCTCAAAAAAGCCATACATCAACTAAATTGATTAATTCTCAAAATAGTTTCTCATTGAAAAACGAGCAAATATGTCCATAAACCATAAGCCTGATCAAGTAGTCTCGGTGCATGAGGTTGAGCAACCTCTAAAGACTAGCTTATGGTCAAAGGAATGGCTTATTGTTTATTCATTATGCATGGTTGGGCTTCTGAATTACCTCGATCGCACGATGTTGAGCACGATGAGAAGTTCGATTGTTGAAAAAATTCCGATGAGTAATGCACAATTCGGATTATTGACCACCGTATTTTTATTTTCCTACGGGATTTGTAGCCCCATCGGAGGTTTTTTAGCTGATCGGTTTCAAAGAAGTCGGGTAATTATTTTTAGTTTATGCATTTGGTCAGTGGTCACTTGGTTGACTTCTTATGTAACGGATTTTAATATGCTAGTATGGTCTAGAGCTGTTATGGGTATCAGTGAGGCCTGTTATTTGCCGGCAGCCTTGGCACTAATTACGGATTATCATGGCAATAAAACGAGATCATTAGCCGTAGGAATCCATATGACGGGCATTATCGCGGGGCAAAGTTTAGGCTTTGTGGGAGGGTGGTTGGCCGAAATGCATACTTGGAATTATGCTTTTTATTTATTTGGTATAATCGGTATAGGATATGCATTGATATTGGCATTTTTCCTCAAAGACAAACCTGTTAGCAAGGAAGTATCCTCCAGCCATCGCAATGAAGAAAAAAAGATCGATTTTTTCCAGGTGATGAGCACCTTAATGACTAATATCAATTTTATGCTGTTACTTGTATTTTGGTGTTTATTGGGAATTGTAGGCTGGCTGATTATGGGCTGGCTACCCACATATTATCAAGTGCATTTTCATGTTTCTCAGGGAATGGCAGGCTTATATGCGACGGGGTATTTATATCCATTTTCGATGATTGGGGTTGTCGTAGGTGGCTTAGTAGCTGATCGCTGGAACCAAAGCAATAAACGCGCACGAATGCTGATACCTGCGATAGGCCTATTGATTGCAATTCCTGGTGTTCTATTAGCCGTGAATACCCAATACATTGAAATAGCGATTTTAGGATTTATGATGTATGCCTTTACCAAGGTATTTTCGGATGCGAACCTGATGCCAATTTTGTGTACGATTATTGATGAAAAATACCGGGCTACAGCCTATGGAATTTTAAATTTATTTGCTTGTGTGGTGGGAGGAATCGGCATTTATGCGGGAGGAATGCTCCGAGATGCACAGATTTCTATGGATTATATTTTCATCTTTGCTTCCTTTGTAATGCTACTTTGTCTTGTGCCTTTGGCCCTTATTTATTTTAGAAACAAAACGGCAAAATTAGTGGGGTAAATTCCAAATTATAATCATTTGGAATACCTAATTTAATTGTTTCAAAGGCTTGCCAAGGGTGGGAGTTTTTTCGAAATAAATTAATTGAAAATTGGGTAGGCAAATTTAATCCCAAGAAGTGGTTCTAAATTAAAATGCATAGACATTTGTTGGGAAGACTTTTCTCCACATACTTAGTATTTGTACTTTTGTCGAGCGGTGTTTTACCAAAATATGTTAATTTGGTTTATTCATAAAGTCCTTTAAAAATAAAAGCATGGTAAATAAATTACTAAAAACGGCAATAGGAAGACTGCGAATTGTCGCATTTTTGGAAGGTTGTTCGTATTTACTTTTAGGTTTTACGATGATCTTGAAATACAAATATGCTATGCCACAGCCCAATTACATCGTTGGCTTAGCCCATGGAATCCTATTTATTCTTTACGTTGGTTTACTGCTTCAAGTTTCATTTTTACACCGATGGAACCTACTCAAAATAGTTGGTGCTTTTGTAGCTTCACTCATACCTTTTGGTACTTTTTATGCGGATAAAGCACTTTTTAGATAATTAGGTCTTACGGTTAGCATGTGTACCACTTGCATTTCTTTTCGCGTGTTCAAAAGAGGGCAGAACGGGAAAAATATTAATTTATTAAAGGAGAATAAAAACCTACAGCTATGAAAAATAAATTTCTTGTCAGTATTTCTTTAGTGATATGCCTTGGAAGCACACAGATTATGAAAGGACAAACGAATCAAAATGCAATATCGACTGATTTATGCCGTGGAAAATATTTCACGGAGGTTCAGGGAGCAGAATTTTTGAATGCACACGTGCCTGTGTCAAAAAAAGCCTGGGAAAACAGGTCGAAATTGATCGTCCAACAAATAAAAGAGGGGATGGGCCTACAAAAATTTCCAGCTAAATTAAATTCAAAAGCCGTCATCCATAGTAAAAAAGAGTTTGATGGCTATACCATCGAAAGTGTCTATTTTGAGAGCTTGCCAGGATTTTATGTCACAGGAAGTTTATATAGACCTACCAAAAAATACGCTACTTATGCGGGTATTTTATGTCCTCATGGTCATGATAATCAATTAAAAGGACGTACCAGAGATCAAACGCAAATCCGTTGCGCTACCTTAGCCCGCATGGGAGCCGTTGTATTTGCCTGGGATATGGTTGGGTATGACGATAGCAAGCAATGTTCACATGGCATTGCATCTTCGTTAAAATTACAAACGATCAATAGTGTCAGGGCATTGGATTTCTTATTGGATTTACCTTCGATCGACAAAAATCGGATTGGCATTACCGGTGAATCGGGCGGGGGAACGCAAACGTTTTTATTAACGGCTCTAGATTCTCGCATTAAAGTATCTGCGCCCACGGTCATGATTTCATCTCATTTCTTTGGCGGATGTAATTGTGAGAGCGGTATGCCTATTCATAAGAAAGGCAATTATCAGACCAATAACGTAGAAATAGCTGCATTAACGGCACCTAAACCTATGTTGATGATTTCAGATGGGGCCGATTGGACCCAAAATACACCTAAGGTTGAATTTCCATTCATGCAAAAGATTTATGCATTATACCAAAAAGAAAACTTGGTGGAGAATGTGCACCTAGCCAAAGATGTACATGATTATGGGCCCAACAAGCGCATGGGCATGTATCCCTTCATGGCTAAATACTTATCCTTAGATTTATCAAACGTCATGGATGCAGGTGGAAATATAGATGAAGGTCCTTCCAAAGTCCTAAGCCCAGCTGAATTGAGTGTATTTAACGAAGCATATCCATTGCCTGCTAATGCAGTAAAAGGGGATGTGGAAGTGATGAAATTAGTGCAATAAAAAGCTAAAATAAAGCTTACTGGCTTAGATAAATTTGAATAGATGAAGGGGCTATTAGTGTTTTTAAGTATTTATTTGACAGCAACAGGAATAGTAGCTCAAAAACTTGTTCCTCAAAAGCCTAGAATTCTAATCAGTACGGATATTGGAGGAACAGACCCCGACGATAACCAATCCATGGCGCATTTATTGATGTATGCGGATCGCTTCCAACTAGAAGGATTGATATCATCGCCTTCCTACGGAAAGGGGAGTATCGCTGAGATTTTGAGAATGATTGATTTGTATGAAAAAGACTTACCAAAACTTAAAAAACATACAAAAGGCTACCCTTCACCTGAATTTTTACGTTCGATTACCAAACAAGGACGACATGGGAGTGCACCTTACAAAGGTTATTTAAGTGCAACTGAGGGTTCGAATTGGATTATAAAGTCTGCCAAAAAGAAAAGTGGCCAACCCGTATGGGTGTTGGTTTGGGGAGGTTTGGATGATGTGGCACAGGCCTTGCATGATGCACCAGAAATTCAAAGTAAGCTTAGAGTTTATTGGATTGGGGGACCTAACAAAAAGTGGGGAGCCAACAGCTATTCCTATATAGCATCTAATTTTCCGAAGCTTCATTTGATCGAAGTTAATTCCAGCTATTATGGTTTCTTTTCAAAATCGGATCTTTTAGACGAGATTAATCCTTCCAATTATTATGAAAAGCACATTCGGGGAGCTGGTGAATTGGGTAAAGATTTTAAAAACTATTACCAGGGAGAAATAAAAATGGGAGATACCCCATCACTTCTCTACATGATGGACGGAAATCCCGAAAATCCTACGAAAGCTAGTTGGGGTGGCCAATTCACCCCCATTTCACAAAGTCCACGAGTTATTTTTGATCGAAGCACAACGCTCAGCGATACAGTAGCCTTTTGCACATTGGTTGAATTTCATTTAAAAGGGCCTGAAATTTCTATATCGAAAGATTCAGCATGTTTTTGGATGGAGACCAGCTATAAAGATCATGTTCAAAAATGGCCCGGGTATTATTTGGGTCAAGGAAATTATGGCTTAAAATATGTACCGAAGCAGGCAGAAACCATTTCATATCGCTTTAGTAGTATGATCGTTGGCATAGCATTATCACCGGGCCAACTCGTTGTCACGAATACGTGGCCAGGAAAAAAGAACCCTATGGATTTTCGTTTAGGCGATTACTGGTATACAGATAAGCCGGAATTAAATTTATATGAAGGAAAGATACAAGGGGGTAAAACTGTCCATAGATGGCGTGATGACGTATTAAATGATTGGGCCAAACGCTGGGAGTGGTTGAAATGAGGTAGTTTCGAAAGAATTAATTATTAGTTTGAACTTTGACCTACAAATTCAAAAAAAATGTCTGTAAACTATTGGTTTACAGACATTTGATTAAAATTAAAGTGATCCCGCTGGGATTCGAACCCAGGACCCATACATTAAAAGTGTATTGCTCTACCAACTGAGCTACGGAATCATCAAGCTTGCGCTTGTTATATAAAATGGTTCACTCTGGAACCGAAAGGAGATTCGGTCACTGACCGACTCTCATTTGCATTTAAGGCATTTTATTGCCTTATTGCGGTGCAAAACTAAGACGGTTTTTCGAATTATGCAAGCGAGCCTTCTAAATAAAATTATATTTTTTGCTATTTTTTTGTTGGCCTTCTGTCAAAGCGCTTACAGCCAAATAGATAGAAAGCAAATAAAAATGGCAGATTCCCTGTTTCAGGCGAATCGACTATTGGAAGCAGAAAAAATATACCGTTTAAATCTTCCTAATGCACTTGCAGAGTCTGAAAATATCAAACTAAAATTGGCATTCATCTCCAAAGCAAAAAATGATTGGTTAAGTGAATTGTACTTTTTATCAAGTATTCACGCGAGACAAAATTCGCTTGCAATCGCTAAACGTTTGGAAGAAATAGGGGTAAAGCGTAACCTAACTGGGTATGAAGTCACACTTATAGATCAAATTGAATGGATTTATTTTGCTTTGTTTCCCTACGTCACCGGCATATTACTCGCATTGGGTCTTTACGGAGTACTGATTCTCCTTCTTAAATTTCGCCGCCGCAGACGCCTCAGAAAGATCCAAATTATGTATTTAATGGCCTATTTTTTACTGATACTGCTTTTTGCAAATTTTCCTGGATTTTTACGCTATGGAATTATCACAAGTGAAAAAGCTTATTTACGCGAATTTGCTTCGGCAGCAGCTCCCGTAAAACAAATACTTCAGAAGGGGAATCGAATAAACTACTGGAATACGAAAGACGTTTGGGTGACTTGCCTACAAGATGGTCAAATAGGCTATATTAAAGTCAATGATTATTCTCCGATCGACTAGAGGTGTAAAATCTCAAAGCTTAAATCCAAGATTATTTCACGTTCGGAAACGGCATGACCGATTACCCCTTTAACTTTTAAATCCGCATTTTTAATTGCTTCCAATACGCGAACAACCTTAGCTAGGGGATAATTACGTTTGGCATTCAAATAATCTCGGACAAAATAAGGATTTACACCAATGTTTTTAGCAATTTCTGCGTCCGACATAGACCCTAAATCATGTACCTGAAGCACCTTCATGAAATAGTTAAACAACATGATTAACATAGGAGGGACGGGATTCTGCTTCGTGTTCTCGGCAAAATAAAAGGCAATCTTTTGTGCTTTGGCGATGTTTCGCGTAGAAAGCGCATTTTGAAATTCAAAAATATTGTATTCCCGACTAATCCCGATGAATCGCTCAATCTCTTCTGCACCTACCTCTGCACCTTGTGGTAAATTAATCACAAGTTTATCAGCCTCGTGCGCCATGCGTTGCAAGTCGGCACCCACAAACGAAACCATCAATTCAAGTGATGCCGCCTGGATAGTTAACCCTTTTTGAGCCAAGTAATCCTTGAGCCAGGCACCCACTTTATCTTCTTTAATCTTTTTGGAACATACGATTACCCCAAGTTTATCCGCAAGTGTGAGCACCTTTGCTTTCTCTGCAACTAGATTCTTAATCGTAAAAATTAGTACGGTTGAGTCAGTAGGTCTATCGCAATAATCTTCCCATGCTTTCAAATCTTCATTGCCTTTAACCTCTTTTCCTTTTGCCAAAACTTCTAAGAAACTAGCCTCCTTTACAATAATGACCTGTCGCTCAGCCATCATTGGATAGCGGCGTGCATAAGAAATCACAGAACCCATGGTTTGATCTTTACCAAAAAGTACAAATTGATTGAAACTTTTTTCATCCTCCTGCAAAATCCCGTCTTCTAGTGCATCAGCCACCTGATCAATAAAAAATGGCTCGTCCCCATAAATGACATAGATAGGCGCAAATTTCTTGGCTTTAATGTCGTTAAGTACGTCTTGAGGGGATTTTTGCATTAGTCAAGTTGTCAGTCACTAGTCACTAGTCGCTAGTTAATTTCCAAAGATAAATATTTTTAGGGTAGAGATTAACTCTTAGTCAGAAGTGAAAGAAATATTCTATTTAACTTAATACCCAATTTACCTAGCGACTAGCGACTTTACTCCTTCGGACTTTTTCTTTACCTTTGAACCTCATTCAAAACATGATTACATGCAAATTGCACCTAAGACCGTTGTTTTTATCTCGTATGAACTTGCTTTCCCAGATGAAAATGGCCAACCAGACGTTGTTGAGATTGTAGATGAGAACGAACCAATGGTATTTATCCACGGATTAAGCGGACTTCCTGAAAGCTTTGAAGCCAATTTAATGGGCCTGAAAGCTGGAGATACCTTTAATTTCAATATAGCGGCAGAAGATGCCTACGGTAACCTAGATCCCAATGCCATCATATCATTACCAAAATCCATCTTTGAAGTTGAGGGACAAAAAGCCGAAGACATCCTTGTCGTAGGTAATTACATTCCCATGACAGATGATCAAGGTGAGCGCATGCAAGGTCTAGTAGTGTCTATCGGCGACGATCACGTGATGATGGATTTCAACCACCCTTTGGCAGAAAAAGAATTAATTTTTACAGGTAAAATCATTAAACTAAGAGAGGCCACTGCCGACGAACTTGCACATGGTCACGTGCATGGCGAAGGCGGGGTGCATCATTAAAATTAGACTTTAGACGTTGGACATTAGACGTTAGCTTTATAATCTGCTGTCCAGCGTCTAACGTCCAACGTCTGACGTCCAATTATGAAACCAACCTTCGATTCCATTTACATGGAGCTTGCGGAAAAATTAGCCTTACGTTCGCATTGTACGCGCGCGCAAGTAGGAGCGGTGCTGACCAAAGATACCCGAATCATTTCAATAGGGTATAATGGGCCGCCCCAAGGAACACATAATTGTGACGAAGATTTTCATGAAGAAGGCGGATGTCCAAAAGATTCAAAAGGATCATGTTCACTTGCCCTACATGCAGAACAAAATGCCATTTTATATGCCTCAAAAAATGGTGCTTCTATTGAAGGATCAACCATCTACGTGACACTTTCCCCCTGCATTTCGTGCGCACGCATCATCTACAGCATGAAAATTAAACGTGTGATTTACCTCAATAGCTACGCTGCTTACAAAGGCTTAGCTTCCGACGAAGGAGTCGATTTCTTACGTAAATTTGGGGTAGAGGCCATTGCCTACAAGGATATATAGTAGAGACGCGTATCCAGAGTCTAACGTCCAGAGTCTAGCGTCTAACGTCTAGCGTCTAAAAAAAGACCTCGCAAAGCAAGGTCTTTTTTTAGTAGCGGGGAGCAGAATCGAACTGCCGACCTTTGGGTTATGAATCCAACGCTCTAACCATCTGAGCTACCCCGCCAAAACATGGTGCAAATGTAGTTGAAAGCTAGTACAGTCACAAATATTTTATGAATACTTATTAAATTTGGGACAGATTTGGGAATTAGGCAAGATAGTTTACCTTTGTTTATATCAATAAAAGTAGGCATATGGGACAGCAACATTTTGAATTCGAATATGAGATAAAAGCCTCTCCAAAAGTACTTTATCCGTATATCAGTTCCGCTTCCGGGCTTCAGCAGTGGTTTGCGGAAAAAGTAACCGTCAAAAATTCAGAGCTGTTCATATTCAACTGGGACGACGAAACCCATACGGGACATTTAGTCCAAAATAAAGTTAACAAATCCGTTAAATTCGACTTTTCCATTGCCGATCAAGCACCTTTAAGCGCATTCATTGAAATTAAACTCGATGTAAGTGAATTAACGAACGCCACTTACTTGAAAATTTACGATAGCGCTTCAACGTTCAAAAGTCCTGCTGACGCGCAAGAATTATGGGACTATCTTACGGATAAACTAAAAGAAATAGTCGGAAGTTAGTATGCGTAAAATTGACAAACTCGTATTACAAGCATTTTGGGGGCCTTTTGCACTTACCACCTTGGTTGTCATTTTTATTTTCCTACTCCGATTAGTTCTCTTTTACTTCTCTGACCTATTTGGGAAAGACCTAGGCTTCTTTGTTTACGTCGAATTATTCTTCTACTTTTCGCTCATTACTTTACCATTAGCTTTACCATTATCCGTCTTACTTTCCTCCCTGATGACCTTCGGGAAATTAGGTGAAAATTTCGAGTTGACAGCACTTAAAAGTGCCGGTATATCCATTACCCGCATCATGCGACCTATTTTCATTGCGGCCATTGGCCTAAGTATTTTTATGTTTTGGTTTAATAATGTGGCACTACCCTGGGCCAATTTAAAAGGTTGGGGACTACTTTACGATATAAAAACCACCAAAACTACCTTGAATATAAAAGAGGGTATTTTCTATTCAGACTTGCCCGGATATTCAATTAAAGTGGCGAAAAAATATCCCGATAATAAAACGCTCAAAACCCTTATTATTTACGATCATACCCACAATGATGGAAATCGCCATGTAACACTTGCGGATTCAGCTCAGATGTACACCATTTTAAATAAAAAATACCTCATTTTCGAACTATTTAATGGGAAAGACTATGTAGAGGACGCCGATCGAGGAAGTAATTTAAATGCAACTGATTTGGCATTACACCATTTCAAAAAGAGTAAAATTGTCATGTCACTTGAAGCTTTTGACATGCATAAAACTGAGGACAACCAATTTGCCCACCATGAAATCATGCGAAGCAATGTGCAACTCGACGAAGACGAAGATTCCCTGCGACATGTGATTAAAAATATCAAAAATGGCTTTCCAAAGGCATGTGGGCCTAATTTTATTTATTTCTTTCACCCCGTTCGTTATTCATTTAAGACCTTGAAAAAAACCAACTGGGTTGCTGCACGAATCGATTCAGGAGTAAAAAAAAGAAATAGAGATTTATATGATTTGGTGGATCAGCAGATCACCAACATGGAAGTATTTGGTGAAACGAATCGTGTGAATTTGGAATCAAGACAAGATAAACTATTGAAAACACGGTTGGAATGGCACAGAAAATTCACGACCTCACTCGCTATTTTAATTATGTTTCTTATCGGTGCACCATTAGGCGCCATCATCAAAAAAGGAGGATTTGGCATTCCTGTCGTCGTAGCCGTGTCCTTTTTTATCTTGATGTACATCATGAGCCAGCAAGGCGACAAGATGGCAAAAGAGGGGAAAGTCCTCTTGGAAATCGGAGCATGGATTTCAAATACCATCCTAACGCTTATAGGAATCTACTTTCTACGCATCGCAGTGAATGACTCTCGCTTATTCGAAGCAGATAATTATTTGGTTATTTGGAGTCGCTTCAAACAAAAATGGCAACGCCCCAATTGATTTGCAATTCTAGATTAATAGAAGTACTTTTGTGGATTAATTTTTCAAACATTATAAACTGGTAAAAGATGTATTTGTCACCCGAAGTAAAACAAGAGATTTTCGAATCAAAAGGGAATGCAAAGTCTAAAATCGATACTGGTTCTGCTGAGTCGCAAATTGCGTTATTCACTTTCAGAATCAATCATTTGACTGAGCACCTAAAGAAGAACAAAAAAGACCATAGCACACGCTTGGGACTTTTAAAATTAGTAGGTAAGCGTCGTCGCTTACTTGATTACCTTACACGTACTGAGATTTCTCGTTACCGTGCGATTATCGCTGAATTAGGAATTCGTAAGTAAACAATTCAACAGGGTTTCATGTCGATGGAGCCCTGTTTTATTTAATTTACTCCGTTTGAATTCTTCAAACATTACACTTCTTCACGCGAGGTTGCGTGAAAATTTTATCCGAAACGTATGTCATTTAACATCATTAAAAAGCATATTTCGATGCCAGATGGCAAGGAAATCCAAATTGAAACTGGC